>JAFQHW010000011.1 GCA_017397805.1 Clostridia bacterium
AGCAGAACCGTACAGGTAAGATGTAACGGTATCTATTCTTATGTTATAAGCAACCCCTTGCTTTTCTACACCAAGGTTTGCGGTAATGTAGAATATGAGTATACAAGGGATATGATAGATGAAACTCTTAAGACAGAGTTCGTATCTGCCCTTCAGCCTGCCCTTGGCGCTCTTTCCGAATTAGAGCTTAAGCCTTCTCAGCTCCCCGCAAAGGTAACGGAGCTTAAGGCGGCAATGAACGAAGCCTTGAGAGCCGATTGGATTGATACCCGCGGTATAACCGTAGGCAGTATAGCCATCAATCCCATAACCCTCACCGAAGAGGATATGAAGAAGATCAACCAAATGGAAGATGCTGCAACTATGGGCAGCAATCCGTTTATGATGTCAGGCAGAATGACCGATGCTACCGCAAACGCTATGGAAACGGCGGCAGGCAACGAAGCCGGTGCAATGACAGGCTTTATGGGAATGGGAATGGCAGGCGGCGCAATGGGCGGAGGCTTTAATGCGGCGCAGAATTTTTACAATATGGGCGCACAGCAAATGCAACAACAACAGCAATCGGCCCCTGCGGCAAACGGCTGGAAGTGCGCTTGCGGCGCTGCCGCTACGGGTAAATTCTGCCCCGAATGCGGAGCAAAGAAACCCGAACCTAAGGTTGAGGGCGGATGGAAATGCGCTTGCGGCGCTACCGTAAACGGCAAGTTCTGTACCGAATGCGGTGCACAAAAGCCTGCAGACGATGGTTGGACTTGTGCTTGCGGTGCGGTAAACAAGGGTAAATTCTGCCCTGAATGCGGCGGCAAGAAGCCCGCGGGCGTTCCTCAGTATAAGTGCGACAAATGCGGTTGGGAGCCTGAAAAGGGCGTTACCCCTCCCAAGTTCTGCCCCGAATGCGGCGACCCCTTTGATAACGGCGATATAGTTTAATACAATTACCCCAAGAAAAACCACGGTGATGCAAGCGCCTTTTAGGCGACTTGTATCACCGTATTCAGATTAAGGAAGGAGATGGCAATTTTGTCTGAAATACAATATAAGTGTCCGTGTTGCGGCGGTGAAATAGAGTTTGACAGCGCAACACAGAATATGAAGTGTCCGTACTGTGATTCGGAGTTTGAAGTAGAGTCCTTAGCCTCCTATGACGAGGTGTTAAAGGAAGAACAAAGCGATAATATGAATTGGGAAACCAATGCGGGCAGTGAGTGGGCAGAGGGTGAAACGGCGGGAATGCGCGTTTACTCCTGTAAGTCCTGCGGCGGTGAGATAGTGGCAGACGAATCTACGGCGGCTACCGCTTGCCCTTTCTGTGATAACCCCATAGTTATGATGGGTCAGTTTTCGGGCGCGCTCAAGCCTGACTACGTTATTCCCTTTAAGCTTGATAAAGAGGCTGCAAAGAAGGCGCTCAGAAAGCACTACGAGGGTAAGCGCTTACTTCCCAAGGTTTTTAAGGACGAAAATCACATAGACGAGATAAAGGGCGTTTACGTTCCTTTCTGGCTGTTTGACGCGGATGCGGATGCAAAAGTGCGCTACAAGGCAACGAGAGTGCGTACGTGGAGCAACAGCAACTATAATTATACCGAAACCAGCTTTTACTCCGTATTGCGCGCGGGTAACGTAGGTTTTGAAAGAGTACCTGTGGATGGCTCTACAAAGATGGCAGACGACCTTATGGAGTCTATCGAGCCCTTTGATTTTAAGGATGCAGTGGATTTTCAGACGGCGTATCTGTCCGGTTATCTTGCTGATAAGTATGACGTGGATTCTGCTCAAAGCATAGACCGTGCTAACGAAAGAATTAAGCGCAGTACCGAGGACGCCTTCGCTTCTACGGTTAACGGATACGCAACCGTTGTACCTGAGCATACAAGCGTACAGCTTCAAAACGGCAAGGCTAAGTATGCGCTGTACCCCGTGTGGCTTCTTAACACCACTTGGCAGGGTAAGAAATACACCTTCGCCATGAACGGTCAAACGGGCAAGCTCGTGGGCGATTTACCTTTGGATAAGGCTGCATACAAAAAGTGGCTGTTTGGACTTACGGGTGTATTAGGTGCGGCGGCTTTAGGTATATCCTATCTGCTTTGGTTGCTGTAAGGAGGTGCGAGTTATGAAGAGAATAGTAGCATTATTTACAGTGATACTTATGTTTACCCTTTGCACGCTTACGGTTTTTGCCGCAGAGGCTCCTATCCGTTTGATAGACGATGCCGACGTGCTTGACAGCGATGAAGAATCAACCCTTATTGCCAAGCTTGACAGTATAAGCGAAAAATACGATGTAGACGTTGCGGTCGTAACCGTTCCGAGCCTTGACGGCGAAACGCCCGAGGATTTTGCGGAATGGTGTTATGATAACGCAGGCTACGGTGAAGACGGCATTATGTTGCTCTTCAGCGCGGAAGTTGTTGACGGTGGCAGAGATTATTACGTATATTACAAAGGCATAGGCTACGATGCCGCAGACGATAACGTGGAGAGTATAAAAGATGCCGTAGTGGGTTATCTTAAAGACGATGAATTCGTTGAAGCTTTTGATACTTTCGCCGACGAGTGCGAGCATTACTTAGACATAGAGATCAACGGCGCGCCTTTTAATTTCGGAAAGAGCCTTATAGTTTCTCTTGTAATAGGTTTCATCATCGCGTTTATCGCAGTAAGCGTAATGAAAGGAAAGCTTAAATCTGTAAGCTTCCAACGCGGTGCGATGAATTATCAGAAAGCGGGAAGCTTTAAGTTGACCGCCTCCAAGGATATTTTCCTTTACCGTAAGGTGACGAGGGTTGCCAAGCCTAAAAACAACACAAGCGGCTCAGGCGGCGGTTCCCGTAGCGGCGGTTCCGGCGGCAAATGCTGATTTAAAGGGAGAATAGATATGTTTATTACCGACGACATAAAATATATTGGTGTTAACGACCATAAAATTGATCTTTTCGAGGGGCAGTACGTGGTGCCCAACGGTATGGCGTACAACTCCTACGTTATAATGGACGAAAAAATTGCTATTATGGATACGGTTGATGCAAGCTTTACCCACGAGTGGTTGGATAATCTGCAGAACGCTCTATGTGGCAGACACCCCGACTATCTGGTGGTACAGCATATGGAGCCGGACCATTCCGCCAACATATACAACTTCGTTAAAGCGTATCCCAACGCTAAGATAGTTTCCTCTGCCAAGGCGTTCAAAATGATGAACAACTTTTTCGGCACTGATTTTGTCGATAAGCAAGTGGTTGTGGTAGAGGGAAGTACGCTTTCGTTGGGCAAACATAATTTGACCTTCGTTACCGCTCCTATGGTGCATTGGCCCGAGGTTATCGTTACCTACGACAGTACCGATAAGGTTTTGTTCTCCGCAGACGGCTTCGGTAAATTCGGAGCGCTGGACGTGGAGGAGGACTGGGCGTGTGAGGCAAGGCGTTACTATATAGGCATAGTGGGCAAGTACGGCGCGCAGGTTCAGGCGCTTCTTAAAAAGGCGGCGGGACTTGATATAGAAACCATTTGTCCTTTGCACGGTCCCGTGCTTACCGAAAACCTTGGCTATTATCTGGGGCTTTATAACATTTGGTCTTCGTATCAGCCGGAGGAAGAGGGGATAGTTATTGCCTACACCTCCATTTACGGAAACACCAAGAAGGCGGTTATGCAACTTGCGGAAAAGCTTAAAGCTAACGGTTGCCCCAAGGTTGTAATTAACGACCTTGCCCGTTGCGATATGGCAGAGGCGGTAGAGGATGCCTTCCGTTACAGTAAGTTGGTATTGGCTACCACCACCTATAACGCGGATATTTTCCCCTTTATGAGGACGTTTATACACCATCTTACCGAGCGCAATTACAGTAACCGCACCGTTGCGTTTATTGAAAACGGCAGTTGGGCACCCCTTGCTGCAAAGATAATGAAAGAGATGCTCAGCACCTGCAAAAATCTAAGCTTTGCAGAGAACTCCGTTAAGATACTCTCCGCCCTTAATGAGAGCAGTTCCGCGCAGCTTAATGCGCTGGCAGACGAGCTTTGCAAGGACTATCTTGCACAGCAGGGCTCCACCGCAAACAAAAACGATATGAGTGCGCTTTTTAATATCGGCTACGGACTTTACGTTGTTACCAGCAACGACGGCAAAAAGGATAACGGCTTGATAGTGAACACCGTTTCTCAGGTGACCAATTCACCAAACCGCATATCCGTTACTATTAACAAGGAAAACTATTCTCACCATGTTATTAAACAAACGGGGATAATGAACATTAATTGTCTTACCGTAGACGTACCCTTTGCGGTGTTTGAAAAGTTTGGCTTTACCAGCGGCAGAAATACGGATAAATTTGCGGATATCACCCCGCTTCGTTCCGATAACGGGCTCGTTTTCCTGCCAAGATATATAAACTCCTTCATGTCCCTAAAGGTGGAGCAGTACGTTGACCTTGATACCCACGGTATGTTCATCTGCTCCGTTACCGAGGCAAGAGTTATTTCCGATAAGGAAACGGTGAGCTACGCTTATTATCAAAGCAATATTAAGCCAAAACCCAAAACTGAGGGCAAGAAAGGCTTCGTTTGCGAGGTCTGCGGATATATTCACGAGGGCGATACACTGCCTGAGGATTTCATCTGCCCCTTGTGTAAGCACGATGTTTCCGCTTTTAAACCTATAGAATAGTTACGAAATACAAAAATCATCCTACGAAGCATTCAACTTCGCAGGGTGATTTTTTGTGTTGATTGTTATATAATTTTTGCTATCTCCACAAGCTGTTTGCGGGAGGATACACCCAGCTTGCTGTAAATGTTTTTGTTGTGAAATTTGAGCGTGTTTTCCTTGATGTTCAGCATGGTCATAACTTCCTTGGTGGATTTGCCATCCACGTAAGCATCGTAAACGTACCTTTCCGTTTTGGTAAGGTTTTCAAGTCCCAGCTTATACATCTGCAAAGCCTCATCGCTTACCTCTATCTTGCGGGTTGTTGGGGGAGGAGAGGGCGCATCGGCTTCAGGGACGCTTGGTGTCCTATGCTCGTTCATAAGCATATTAAGTCCCAGCAAAAACAGCTCACTTATTACGTAGGATACGGAAAGCACTTCAAAATCGAAGTTTATGAACTTTTCCATGAACCACAAACCGATGTTAATGAAAACCGCCATGGCAAGTATAACCATATATATCTTGTTCTCCGCGCTCTTTTTGCGACCGGCGTAGATAATTGCATAGACCATGGCACTGAAATATCCGCCCAGATATACGAGATAAATAAAGTGCAGAGGTCCGTAAACCTTTACAAGGGTTGAAACACCGTCAACCGTACTGAGATGTACTTCCTTGTAATATATATCAAGATAGCCGGGGCTTGCGGCAATCAAGAAAATTATACCGCTGATGCCCAAAAGTGTTGCAACAACAAGACGGCTGTATTTTATTCTTGCCGTGTCGAGGGTTATCATAAACATAGAAAACGGTAAAAATACCGAGCCGAGATACGCAACCCTGTTGGCAATAAGCGCTGTACCCAGTGTAGAGGAAACCGAAAGCCAGGCGTACCCCGCATTAACTATCAAAACCGAGGAGAACAGCAACAAATACCAAATCTCTCTCTTTTTTGCCATAAAGCAGTAGCCTAGAAGTACTAAAAGAGCTATTGCCGAGGTAATGATGTACACCGATGAAAGACTGGCAGTTTTGTTATCAATAGCGTTACAACCTGAAAGAACAAAAATAAGGGAAGCTAATCCCCCATACGCAAGTAACTTTTTCATTTGCCGCCTCCTTTCCGAATTTATTTTAAAAAACCACCCTCCCCCCACACCAAAATCGGTCATTGCCACACCAAAAAACAACAAAAAGTGTGGTGACAAAAGGGGTGGTTATGTGTACAATTTGGTTAATCCTATTAAAGATTGTGAATTGAATTTTACCACAATTTTTAATATTTGTCAATAGCACGCATCTTTGATGCGGATGCCATATATTTTTGAAAGGAAGGCTTTATTATGAGTTACGTTGGGAAATGGGTTTTTCATTCCATTGCAAGTACGGATGAAAACGATAATTTTGTTTATCTTTCCGCAGAAGAATATCTTAAAGCGCCTATGCCTTATATCGACGAAACGGACGAAGACGAAGTTCAAAATGAGATAAAAGAAAGAAAAAGCATGATAGGTTCGCAACTTAAAATTTGCGATGACGGCAATATGTATATGCTTATGCCTATCCCCGAAGGTGTAACGCAGGAGGAAGTTGACGAAGCCGTAAGCGCGGGCGAGATAAAGCTCGTAGACGGAATGATGACCGATTCTCCTATTAAGTGGGAGGAACGCAACGGCGAGTTTTGGTATGATACCGGTATAGAAGGGGAATTGTTCGGTGAAAAAGCAGACTCTTGGGTGAAGGCGTCGGACGACGAAGGCTTTATAAGCATATTCACCACAAGATATACGAAAGCTGTTTGAGGAGATTTTTATAATCACCCCATGAAGTCTGACGACTTCGTGGGGACCCCGACAAAAAGAATGCGTTGGCGACTTGTGCTGCCAACGCATTCTTTTTGTCGTGATTTACACGTTATATTTTTTGTAAAGCTCCATGAGTTTTTTCATCGCCTCCACAGGAATAAAGCAATCCTGGTTGTTGGCGGAGTATATGTGCTCGCCGCTTTCGTAGCTGACCGAAACGGACGAGCCAAACATGTCGGGCAATCCGCTGACGTGGTAAGTAATACCGTTAAACTGTGCGAAATCATAGTCCGCAATAACGGTTTGCAACTCCTCCATAAAAGAGGGAAGGGCAGTAAACGCAAAGCCTTCGTTGCGGCTTTTATAGCTTGCCTTCACAATGCCGTTTGTAATCTCAGCTTTTAAGGTGAATACACTTCTTTCCAATTCGTCTTCATCAATCAAGGTCAAAGTGGAAAATATGCATTCGAAAGCTATAGGTTTCGTGCAGTTTATGGTTTTCGGCGCATTGCTGTCAAAGCGTTTTCTTACACCACCGTCAACGTCATCCGTGTTCAACCGCTTCTTCAAGAACTGCATTTTGAAAAAACGCATTTGTTACTGCTCTGAGCTTTCACCGTCGGTAGCTTCCGAACTTTCATCAGCGGAGGCTTTAACGGTATAGCTGTTTATAATTCTCTTAACTTGTTCATCTTCAAGGCTTATGGCATCGTCACCGGTGCCGCAGCATATGGTTGCCATAAACTGGTCGTCACCCTCGTCTACGTAGAGAATAACTAACGGGGTGCCCATGCTATCGCAGGAGAAAGCTTCCCAAGTGTGACCGCCGAGATCTACGGGGTCAAGGTCTACAACGTTGTCGTAGAAATCGCGCATAGGTCTGGAAAGGTAAATGTTTGCTCCCTGATAGTCAAGCTTAACGTAAGGCTTTGAAAACATATCAAGCTCCGAGGTTGCGCCCTTGCAAACCGTAACGGAACGGGTGCTTAAAGCTCCGTTTTCTTCAGCGTGGACATCTATGTTCCTGAATGCTAACCAACCGTTAGGTACGTCAACGGTCACTTCGCCTGCATCGTACAAGGTATAAGCCTCATTTGCTTCGGCGTTGATGCTGTTTTCAGGCGCATCGGTACCGTCAGCTTTGGACTTATCGCCGCCTTCGTCGGAAGAACCGCAAGCGGCAAAAGCACCAAGACACAGAACGGACACTAAAAACGTTGCAATAATTTTAAACATATTGACCCCTCCAAAAGCATTTTCGGCAGATTAAGCCCAAGGGTCAGCCGCTTTGGGTGTGCGGATGTCGGGAAGAAGCATCTGTTCCCAAAGGAACCAAACGCCGTCACTGCCTCTTTGACGCAAAACTATCTCACGGGCGTTGTCTGCACCGCCGCTCTTTATGAACAGCTTCATATAACCGGCATTGGCATCGGAGTAGGGGTTTGTGGAGATGGTGATCTTAAAAGGCTCGTTAGGGGTGTAGTTGTTATCGGGAGTTGCACCTTCGAAATAAGAGAAGGGAACGTAGGTCTTGCCGTCACGGAAACGGTCGTTAAGGAAAGAAATATCAACACCGCTTAAAGGACGGGGTCCTCTCAGCCAGTTAAGCATTTCCGTACCTATCTGTCTGTCAGCCGCATAAGCACAAAGAGCGCAAACGGAAAGAGCCGCCGTTTTGAAAGGCGTATCCAACTTTGCTTCGGGAAGTGCTTGCATCTCCGCAAGACTTTCGGGCAGAGCGTTGAAGGTGAAGGTCTCGCTCTTGTTGCCGAGATTGCTGATGGCGCTGCTTGCCATACCGCCCGCGGCGTTTTTAATTTTGTCAAATAATCCCATAATAAATACCTCCAAAAGTTTATTATAAGTAGTTTAATAATAGTGTGAACTAAAATAATCTCCTACATGATAATTATAAAAGAGTGAATTAAATATGTACACACACTTTCTTGAAAAAATAGGGTGGTATCCATCCAAAATGGGTGGGGGAACGGGTGGTTTTAAAGGTGATTTTTTCAAATTTTCGTTTTTCCCACCCTTTTTCCCCTCCGTTTTTGAAAAAATATTAGATTTGCCCACACTAAGTACCGTCAAAAGTGTGTGGCTTTTGCATCTGCAAAGTTTTATAATCAAGCTTGGATTATTGTATAAGGGTAGGTACCGTTTATGAACAAAACGTTTTTACGAATAATCAGCTTGCTATTGGCTGCTTTGTGCTTGCCGGTGTTTAGCGCCTTTGCATCAACAACATCCGATAAGGTTGAGAGTCCCAAGGTCACAACCGAAACGATAAGCGAGCTTCGCGTTAGTATCGAATTTCCGGCAGGCGGCAGAGTTCCGGCATTTGAAGCAACGGCTCATCCCTCAAGCATGATGGAGTATAAAATTTCCAACAAGTCTTACTCCTACGACTCTGAATACTACCACAACTACTACAAAAACGGTATACAGTGGTATGACCTTGATAACGGCAGAGCCTTAAAAGCGGGCGAAGCCTTTGTGACGGGCACTCGTTACAGAGTTGATATAGTCGTTGAGCAAACTTACCGTACAGACATTATGTCGATTCCTTATTACAAGTTTGCGTCAGACCTTAAAGGCTACGTAAACGGTGCGGAAGCAGAGGTTAAGAATTCTGTTTTGGCGCTGGACGAAAGATGGTTCCGTCAGCTTTCCTATACCTTCCCTCCTTGTGAGGATGCCCCTGCGGATATTACAAGTGTTTCTCTTTGGTTGGATGCACCGGTTACGGGCAGTACCCCTGACTTTGAGTACACTACGAGTGATAAAGGCTATAAGACCGGCAAAACCGGAACGGATGCCGTAAACGGTGTACTGTGGTACGATTCTACGGGAACTCCAATGTCGGAATCAAGTAAGTTTGTTGAGGACGAAACCTATACGGTTGCAATCGAGCTTAACGCCATTTCTCCGTATATGTTTGCTACCAAATCGGACGGTATGAGTAAGGTGTCTGCAACCGTAAACGGTTACTCGGCTCAGGTTTACTGCAATGCTCAAACCGTTACGGATATGGATAAGGCCATATGGGTAAAATATACCTTCGAAGCGTGCAAAAAGATTATAAACAGCGTGGAGGTTATAGATTTCAGCCTTCCTCTTGAGGGAAAAAAGGGTGATATTTCCATGAGTTCTTCCAACGAAGACGTCTATAAGGTTGAAGCCATTACTTGGGAATCAAGCACCGAAACTATTGCCGCTTGGAACGGCAAAACGGGTTACAGCTCTCAAAACGGTGTTTTTGAAGCGGGTGTAACTTATATGGTTACGGTAACTCTTGCGGCACAAGAGGGTTATGCGTTTGCCATCGATACAAACGGCAAGCCTAACGTTGCGGCATCCGCCGCAGGCTTCGAGCTTGACGTGAATGAGCATTATTTTCATACTCCCGATACTTATATAATGGTGTCCGGCAGCTTTATATGCCGTCAGATCTACGTGACCAATGTAAATATTGTGAATATAGATGCACCTTTGGCGGGCAAACGCCCCGACTACAGCGCTAACTCTATTGGCGTGGGATACCGCATAGAAACCGAGAGAGAGGCAAAGGACGTTGACTATCAAAACGGTCAGTTCGTTGACCGCTACTATAAATATGCGGGTATCTCGTGGTACGACCTTACCGATGGCAGATATATCTACGAGGACGAGACCTATATTTTAGGGCACACTTACATTGTGTATATTGATATAGTTGCAAATAGCGACAGCGGATATGAGTTTAAAATAAACAATGACGGAGATTCCGAAAGCCTTGTGACGGCAGCCGTTAACGACAATATTGCTCTTGCCGTCTCCAAACCTTTAAACGCTTTTTGGAATCAATACGTAGAGGTCACTATGTATTGCAACGAAGTTTACGAAGGTGGTGATACAAGCGACGGCAACGATGAAGACTCAAACGGCGGCGAAGCGTCTGACGGTGGCAGCGAAGATGACACAAGCGATGACAGCGAGAATGACACAAGCAACAGCATAAAAGGCGATGCCAACGGTGACGGCTACGTTAACAGTCTTGACGCGGCACAAATACTTAAGTATGATGCAATGATAATAAGCTGGGATATGATAGACCATTTCGCCGCAGACGTAAACCGCGACGGTTACGTTGACAGCCTTGACGCCGCAAGGATACTTAAATTCGATGCAGGCATAATCGTGGAATTTTAAATAAGTGTGTATATCCGCCGAGAGCTAAAGTTTTCGGCGGATATTTTATGTAATTTTAAGAGAATATTAAAATCTTTTAATAAATACTTGGATTATGGCGGCATATATGTTATAATATGATAGATTTAGAAAAGGAGCCGTGAAGATGAAAAAAATAATACTAAGCGTTCTTTTAACAGTGGTAATGCTGTTACCCTTGTCCGTACCCGTTCAAGCGGAAGGAACGGATATCGTGGTGTTGTTCACCAATGACGTTCACTGTGCCATTGACGGTTACGCAATCCTTGCCGCTTACAGAGCAGAGCTCGTTTCAAGCGGAGCTGACGTTTTTACCGTAGATGCGGGTGACGCCATTCAAGGCGAAACCATCGGCTCTTTAACCGAGGGCGAAGCCGTGGTAGACCTTATGAACAGCGTAGGCTACGATTACGCGGTGCCCGGCAACCACGAGTTTGACTACGGTATGGACGTTTTTCTTGACATCGCGCAAAACAAAGCAAACTATAAATACATAAGCTCAAACTTCCATTATTTACCTACTGTAAGTGCAGTGCTTGATACTTACGCCATCGAAGAAGTTGACGGTGTTAAAATTGCTTTCGTGGGTATCTCTACCCCCGAAACCATAACCAAAGCAAACCCCACCTATTTCAAGGACGAAAACAATTATTTTATATACGGTTTTCCTACTTACGATATGGCTGACGGTGTGCTTTATACAAACGTTCAGGAAAGCGTTGATGCCGCAAGAGCCGAAGGCGCTGACATCGTTATCGCTATGGGACATTTGGGCATTGCCGAAACCACCGACGGATGGAAGTCCACGGATCTGATAGCAAACACCAACGGTATAGACGTGTTCTTGGATGCACATTCTCACGAAACCATCGAAAGCGCAACCTACGACAATAAAGACGGCGACGCGGTTATTCTCGCTTCCACAGGCACAAAGTTCGCTAATTTTGGTGTTCTTACCATTGATAATGAAGGCGCCATTACCGTTGAGCTTGTAGAAACCGACAGTGTTGACGTATCCGCGTTGTCTGCCGATGCACAAGGCGCGTATAACGGTGTGAAGAGCAAAATCGATGGTTATAACGAAGAGATTGCTTATCTTTTCGACTCCATAGGCACTTCCGAGGCAAACTTGGTTGTCTATGATACCGACGGTACTTGGCTGGTTCGTAAGGAAGAGACCAACACGGGCGACTTCGTTGCCGATGCATACCGTGCCGTTACGGGTGCAGATGTAGCAATAGGCAACGGCGGCGGTATCCGCAGTGAGATAGAGATAGGTGACGTTTCAAGAAAAGCTCTTATGGATATCAACCCTTGGAGCAACGCTATGTGCGTACTTGAGATCACGGGTCAACAGCTTCTTGACCTTCTTGAGCACGGTGCTCGCAGTTGTCCCGAACCTTTGGGTGGATTCTTCCAGGTTTCCGGTGTTAAATTTGTGGTAGATATAGGTATTGAAAGTCCCGTTGTGACCGACAACTATGGAAATTTTGAATGCGTTGACGAGACCAAAACGCGCCGTGTTTCCAACGTTACGGTGAACGGTGAAAGCGTGGACCTCGATAAGAAATACACCATAGCAGGCAGTAAATACGTGCTTATGGAGGGCGGCGACGGTCTTACCATGTTGGATGATGCAACCGTTGTACAAGACGACCTTCCTTGTGACTCCGAAATGCTTATAGAGTATTTTACCGAAATCCTTAACGGTGTGATTCCCGCATCCCTTTACGGTGATCCTAAAGGCGACGACAGAATCAATATTTATGATTCCGCTTCTCAAGAAATGGGCGACGTTAACGGTGACGGTGACGTCAATAGCCTTGATGCCGCTTGGGTTTTGAAATACGATGCGGAAATGTTAAGCGTTTACCGGTTGGGTATAATTTTTGCAGACGTAAATTCAGACGGCAACGTGGACAGTCTTGACGCGGCTAGAATACTCAAATACGATGCGGGCATTTTGGAAAGCGTTTTTGAAAATGCTGTTGTAGAATAAAATAACGGCACACCTGCCGTTCTCCCGCAAAAAACTTACTTGATAACAACAAAGCTTTCTGCCGAATTTTCGGCAGAGAGCTTCAGCCTAAGGGGACTGCGATTATTTCGCAGTCCCCTTAATAGCGTTATTGAACTTTATCTATGCTTCCGTCGTTTTCTTGCGAAGTACCGCTACACAACCTACAAGGCTTAGCATAGTGATTATAAGCCATGCATAAATGCCCTTGTCGCCCGTGTTGGGGGAGTTAGGAGTGCTGGGAGCTTCAGGCTCTTCAGTGGGTTTAGACTCTTCAGAAGGCTTGGATTCACCGGAGCTTTCGTTATCCTCGGAGCTTTCGGTATCCTCGGAGCTTTCGTTATCCTCGAAGCTTTCGGTATCCTCGGAGCTTTCGTTATCCTCGAAGCTTTCGTTATCCTCGGAGCTTTCGTTATCCTCGGAGCTTTCGGAGTTGTCGGGATCGTTAACAAGTGGTGTTTCGCATGCATCGCAGGTGCCGTTGATGAAGTTATGAGTACCGATCGCAATCTTTGTGCCGCACTCGCACTCGTGCCAGTGGGTATTTTCGTCTGTTACCCATTCGTCGCTAAACTCATGTGTGGTTACGTCGGATTTCTCGCCGCACTCGCACTCGTGCCAGTGGTTCTCACCGTCGGTAATCCACTCGTCGCCGAACTCGTGGGGAGCTTCATCGGACTTCTCGCCGCATTCGCATTCATGCCAGTGGGTGTTCTCGTCGGAAGACCATTCATCGGAAGGATTGTGCGTTACTTCACGGTCTTCGCCGCATTCGTTGCAATCGGGGTCGCAATCGTTATCGTAGCTATGACCGCCTTCGTCAAACTTCTCACCGCACTCGCATTCGTGCCAGTGGGTGTTCTCGTCGGAAGACCATTCATCGGAAGGATTGTGCGTTACTTCACGGTCTTCGCCGCATTCGTTACAATCGGGGTCGCAATCGTTAT
>JAFQHW010000067.1 GCA_017397805.1 Clostridia bacterium
CGCGTCTGTAAAAAATATATACTCATCTTTTTACGGATGTGACAGTATAAAAGAGATGACGTTTTTGGGAACCACACCTTCAAGCTCTAACCCGTTCTACGGAATAGGCACGGCATTGGAAACGGTATATGTTCCTGCGGATAATTACGATGCTTATGTTGCCGCGTACTCGGGTTATGTAGGCGAGTCCGTTGTTTTTGAAAGCAATTTTATAAAAGCAAAGGTTACCGGCTTTACAGCTACTAATGTTTACAGTAAGACGGTTGTTTTATCCTGGAATGCTCACATCAGCCCTGATGTAATTGGATATGCAGTAAAACGAGACAACGTGACAATCGGTACTACATCAAGCCTTAGCTTTGTTGACAGAACAATGGAAGCGGGAGAACAGTACTTATATACCGTGTACGGATATACCGCAGATGGCGAAACAACTTCAGGGGCAGTTCTGCGTGTTTCGTCCAGAATACCGAATATTATTGACATAAAAACCGACAATGTCTATGACAAAATCGGTGTAAGTAATGGCAAAGTATATATCTACGTTAAAAATGATAAAAACTTAGTTCCTTATGAGGATGACACCTACACGGGTACACTTTATTACATCAGCGGTGATGAACGTATTCCTATTGGCAATATTGCTGACGAACCGCTGCCCGGTTCGTCGTCCATTGCAACATATGTGGTTCAGTGGGACATAGCACAGCTTCCTGAAGGAGACTATACGGTTGTATTTGTGTTTACCGACATTGACGGGACCTCCTCGGAGTACAGTGATGTATTTAATATAGACAGAAGCGTTCCTTCTAAAATCAACAACGTCATCGGAGCTTATGGCGGGAAGGATATTTGTCTTAGTTGGGATATGTCTGCTGAAGAGGATACCACTCAATACCGTGTTTACAGAAAGGAACAAACCGAAAACGCTTATAAGCTTGTTGCAACTATATCCGACAGAGACATTTTGGTTTACAGGGATAACGATGTGTCTTATGATAAATCGTATCAATATTACGTTACCGGCGTCAATTACTTTGGCCAAGAAGGAACTGCGTATGATATCATTAACATAAGAATGCCAATCACTCCCAAAGCTCCGTTAAATCTTACGGCAAGCTCCACCCAAGAGTATATTGAGCTTAGATGGACAGTTCCGGATTTAATGGATGCAAGTGGATATTTTGCCATATATCGTTCAAACGCCATTGATGGCGAATATGTTAAAGTTAACACCACTTCATATGCAAACTATATCGACACAACAGTAAAGAATAACAAAGAATACTATTACTACGTAAAAACCGTAGATACATACGGAGCAGAGAGCGAGGCAACCGAGGTTGTTTCATGCATTCTTTTGAAGGATACTACAAAGCCGGGTATTTCGTCTTTTGCACCCGTAGAGAATACAATTATTTATAAAAGTGTCACACTAAAGGTTGCGGTTTATGACAATTACGAGCTATCGCATGTAACATTCATGTATAAGGCGCAGGGCGGAGATTATACGCTTATCAAAGAGATAAAAGCGGCAAGCAATTCTACCGTTTTAGCGTGCGATTGGGATGTAAGCGAGTTATCGGCAGGTAACTATACAGTAAAAATATACGCAACCGATTCAGCGGGTAATGTGTCTGATTCCATTGATATCAATTACATAGTCGAGGAATATGAACCTCCCGTAGCACCCAAGCTGACCGGTGTTGGCGGTTATAAGAACGTTTCTATTTCTTGGAGTTACAACGGAATTTCCCAATTAGTTGATTTTTATACCGTTTATATGAAGCAAGAAAACGGTGAGTTTTTACCTGTTACAACAACTTATGCCCTTTCTTGCAGCTATGTAGCTCAAGCAGGTGAATATACTTACAAGGTAGTTGTTACAGATAAGCTTGGTGCTACTGCTGAAAGTGACGAAATAATTCTTGCTGTAAATGAAGAAGATACTGAAGCTCCATTTGCCATTATTAATGCAAAAAATATAATTGTTAGTGTTAATAAAGAGTTTATGTTAAACGGTAGTCTTTCCATGGATAACGAAGGTGTTGTCAGTTACGAGTGGGATTTTGGTGACGGCTATACACAAAGCGGCGAAGTAATAACGCACAAATACACTTCTGTGGGATCATATACAGTTAGTCTTACGGTAAAGGATGCCGCGGGCAACGCTTCGACCGATGAAATTACAGTCCAAGTAATTGATCCGGCAGTTAATAGCGAATATCGAACAGTTGAAGTTACGGTAAACGACGAGGATGGCGCGACCGTGGATAATATGCAGGTTCAGTTCTTGTCGTTGGATGATGCATCTGCGCTCCCTATCGTTATTTCCACAGATGCTAACGGTGTTGCAAGCACTGTTCTTAAATGCGGCAACTATGAGATATCCGCAATGAACAGCGATGCTATTTCCGCAGAAAAGGTGATTACGGTTAAGCCGTACACCCTTCGTTCCATTGACCCTACTGCTCAAAAAGAGTCGATTACGGTTAGAACCAGATTGGGATATCTTGTTGGTGCCGTAAACGTAAAGCAGTTGTCGTACGGTGAAATTATTGCCGCAGGAATAGATGTCAACGCTCCCGGTAATAAAAATATTTTTGAGTTTGAAGTAAAATACAAGTATCGAGTAAACGAATATGATTACGAAGATGAAATAATAAAATATTACTACAACGGATATGGCAGTTTTATAGGCTATCACACCTTCTGCACCGCGCATGTTCCGGGCACCGGCTGCGGTGGATGTACATCGGCATATACAGGCTATCGTTTTGTTCCCCTTAAAATGGATAAAAGCAGTGACGAAGAAGACGAAGAAGATGAATTCTGTTTCTTGGTGCTCAACGGATCTATAAGCTTCTTAAAACAAATTTTTGAAGTAGATCTCATTCTTGCCAACACATCTTATAGCGACTGGATAGAAAACTGCACGGCTACTATCAATCTTCCCAAGGGACTTTCTTTGGCGGCGATGTTGAATAATGCTCAATCGAGCAAACAATACGTCAGCTCGGAAAGTGCTGCGGACGGAACGATTTATGCATCCGATCAAGGAATAGCAAAATGGTATATAGTTGGAGACAATCCGGGATTGTATGATATAACCGTAGATGTTTCAGGCACCTATTATCCGCAACCTACCGAAGATTTTAATCTTACTTTCGTTACAGCAGAATCGATAGAGGTACTTGACTATACACAAGCGATAAGCGTTTGTATTGAAGGTGTTCCGACCAACATAGAGAAGGGTGACAAAGCGACGTTGACTTTGTGTGTAACAAATATTTCTAATTATGATTTGCATAGCTTAGAGTTGTATTTTAATACGAACTTAGGTGCAAGCGACCACCAGACATTTAATACTCTCCCCGCAGGAATGTCGGCCAGAGTCAGCGTGGAAGTTACTTTTTCCTTCTCCGCCGGTAATGCAGACGAGGTTTGGTATCAATTAGTAGAAGCGGAACAATTTATAATCAAGCCAAATATAAAACCGACTCTTAAATTCCTTGAGGAAGAATCGGAATCTCAAATTGGTGTGGATATTACTCTGTGGGATGAATACGAGAAATCTACACAAACGTGGATAAATCAAATTGACAGTCTTATTTACTCTTGCGGCAATTTCCAATGGGAAAAAGCTAACGGAAACAGCCTTTCTGTAAAAGAAAGAACCGACTTTGATGAAATCCACATGAAGGTTAGTGTAAAGAACAAGGTAATAAATGAAGGCACTGTCTTGATTCCGGCAAGAGACGTAATGGTTACATTTATGGCACCTGAAGGCTTTAGCTTTGAAAAGAATGCAATCGTAAGCGAATATGTACTTAATGTTGGGTATCTTGCGGCAAACGCCTTGGAAGATTTTGAGGTTGTGCTTTACCCCATTTATACCGAGGAGTTCTCATCTACCCTCGATATTATGTACAGTGTAAGCTCGGATATATATTCCAAACACGAACAAGAATTGAATGTTGTTTCGATCGAAAGGAATCCCAACGAAGGCGTAATAGCTTTTGCGGACACAAGCAAAACAGTTACGAAAGAGCTTTGGGCTTCATATTTTGAAAGCAGTTCTTATAAATACAGCGAAGACCTTGCGATGATTTCGTTGTTGTTGTCTTCTTTGGAATACTGTACTAACGAAGAGATAGAAGAATCGCTTTTGAATCTTGGTTTTGAGTCGATAACAATCAATACAGATGCAAGTCAATACGCGGTTAATTACTCCGTGTGCAAAAAGAAGATGATTATCGACGGACAAGTCGTGGTTTTGATTGCAGCACCAATCAGAGGAACAATTACGGCGGATGAATGGATAGGAAATGTAAGCTTCGGTAGCGGTGAAAACCACGAATCGTTCTATGTATCAACATGGGATATAAGCAGTACTATTGATAAATATTACGTAGAATCGGTAGATTATCAAGTAAAGCTGTTGCTTTGCGGACATAGCAGAGGAGCCGCAGTAGCAAATCTCTTAGCAGCTGATTTGATTGATAAAAAATCCGCAATAACGGATATTGAAAAGGAAAACATCTACACATATACTTTTGCAACCCCCAACGTAACTCGCAACGAAAACGTAAGCAACACAAAGTATAACTGTATTTTCAATATCATTCATTACAACGATCTTGTTACAATGCTTCCGCTTAAGAAGGTAATGAATTATTATAAATACGGATTAACTTTTGCTTTCCCGCACGACGGAAGTGATTTGCATAAGGCAAATATCTCCAAAGTGCGAAGCGTTTATAAAGAATACAGGAACGGTGCGGAATATAATGAGCTGACAGAAATACAGCGAATAATGATATGCCATTCGCTTGCAAATGCTATAACAGGCGGCTGGAAGAATAAATTATCTGCCTGCATTAATTTGGTAGATCTTGTTATGGCTGCTGTTTGTGTTCACACACCTACTTCGTATTATGCGTGGCTCTCAACAGTTCCTAATTTGGAAGATTATGAGTACAGTTGGTTAGACTACAAAGCAGTTTACATTAACTGTCCCGTTAATGTTGAGGTTTACGATGAAGAAAATAATCTGGTAGGCAGAATTGTTAACAACGAAGTTGATACAAACATCAAATCTGAAATTGCGTTGACTGTAATCCGTGATTCCAAGGTTGTATACTTACCCGGTGACAAAGATTACACCTTCAAGGTTACAGGCTACGATAACGGAACTATGAGTTATACCGTGATTGAATACACAGATGAGGAAAAATCGCGCGTTATTAACTACTTTGACCTTCCCGTCATCAAAAACCAAAGCATCAACGTAGAAGTGGAGAACGGAGACGGTCAAACAGCTTCTAAATACACTGTTGTTTTGCAGGATTCAAGTACGGTAGATGCAGACAGTGTTTTGACGAAAGAGCAGTTTGATAATACTCTTGTATCTGTTTCTGTGAAAGGGCAGGGCGTTGTATATGGGCAAGGCTATTACACCGAGGGTGAACTTGTTATTTTGATTGCCGACTCTTCAGATGCTACGTTTGTCGGATGGTATATTGGCGGCGAAAAGGTATCTTCTGATGAGATATACACACTTGTTTGCGGCAAAGATGCTGTTCCGGAAGCAGTTTTTGATGAAGGCATAGGCATTCTCGGAGATGTTAACGGCGATGGCAACGTTGACAATCTAGATGCAGCCATAATTCTCAAGTACGATGCAGGAATTATCAGCGCAGACGACCTTAACTTGGCCGTTGCAGACGTGGACGGCGATGGACAGGTAAGCAGCCTTGATGCGGCAAGAGTTTTGAAGTTCGACGTAGGGTTGATCAGCGAGCTTTAATGATCAAAAGACGTAAGTGTAGAGGTCTCCTAAGCGAGCTTTGCTCGTTTCGGAGACCTCTTGACATTGGAGGATGAAGCGAGGAGTTTTGGATGCTGCGGTCGAAAAAACGGCGCACCCACGGATGCGCCAGTTTTTTTCGGGCACCGCAAACGGGCGTAGGTTAAACGAAGCGCTCTTGTGTTGCTAACGAAGAATGAAGTCGCCTTCGGCTATGAAGCGTGCCTTCGGCTATGAAGCGTGCCTTCGGCACATTGAGAACGAGAAAGTGCGCTTCTCTTCATGCGCGCTTTGTGCGTGCTTCAAGCCATTACTTCATTTTTCATTGAAAAAATTTAAAGATTATGATATACTGAATTAGGAAAGCATGTGACATTATGCGTAACGATAAATTATCTGTTCAATCAATAGATTTTGCAGTTTCAATTTGCTTCCCTCAATACCGCCAAGGAGAACTTGAAATGAAGAAGATATTGAAGACGGTTTTGGAAATACTTTTTTTGTTTCACCGATTCAGGTTGCAGACAAAGCTGACAAAAGAGGAAATATTGAAACGAGTGGAGCGTTTTGTCATCGAAAGCAAAAGCGATTATGATGGTTGGGGCAAAAATGATGGTTTTACCATTGTTGAAAAGCCTTTTAAGTCTTTTATGCTTTTTGGAGGCTTCAGAAATTCCTTTGCTCCGGTCGCCGTAGCTAAGATTGTCGAGGCAAACGGGGTCACAACCGTTTCCTGCCTTTTGCGCATGAATATAATCATACAGATTCTAATGGTACCAATATATTTATCTATGTTTTTTTATGTTTTCATGGCGCCTGTGTCCTTGATCTTTTTGGTTTTGTTGCATTGTGCGTTTTTTCACCCCGCTAAACGGTTAAAGAAAGCGTTGATAAATATATTGACAGAAAATTGACGAGTTTGCCAAGGAGAAAACTAAATGAATAAGCATATTAAGCGAATTCCATTATATAGTGTGCTGTCAATTATTATAATTTTTTTGATCGTTTGGATAGCCTCTTTGCTCAAATGCGAATTCCTTACCCACAAGTACTATGATGAATTTGAATTTGCATATCAAAACAACGCGATGATTACGGATGTAGAATATTTTAAGGTTTTGAACTGTGACGGAAACACGGCAGAAGTCTATTATGTTTCTGACACTTGCGGCGATGTTCTTGAGTTTGTAAATCAAAACGGTGTTTGGGTAGAAAACGGCTGGCGAACAATCTGGTCAAAAAGCGGGAGTGCGTCAGATGTCGTATGGCCATATTGGTGTCAACTTTTTGTAACGGGATTTTGATGCCGTATCTTTTGGTACATTGAAAACAGCCGCGAGGGGCTGTCAAATTACCGACAAAGATAAAAGTCAGGTACCTTTTGTTTAACGCAGGAGAATAATATGAGCAATATTATAGAAATTACAGACTTTCTTGCGCCTGAGCTGGACGTTTATGCGCGGCTTTCCGAGGCTCAGCTTTTAAACCGCGAGTTCCCGGAAAAGGGATTGTTTATAGCAGAAAGCCCCAAGGTTATAGAACGGGCGCTCGATGCAGGATACGAAGCCGTTTCCTGCCTTATGGAGAAAAAGCATATTGACGGCGAAGGCAAACCCATTCTTTCCCGAATAGGTGATGTTCCCGTTTATACGGCTGAATTCGACGTTCTTACTCAGCTTACGGGATTTAAGCTTACCCGCGGTATGCTGTGTGCCATGAAACGGAAGAAGCTCCCTTCAGTGGAAGAAATATGCAAGGGCAAAACCAGGATAGCCGTACTTGACAGGGTTATGAACCCTACTAACGTGGGAGCGATAATCCGCTCTGCCGCCGCACTTGGAATGGATGCGGTTTTGCTGACTGCGGGGTGTTCCGACCCTTTGTACCGTCGGGCGGCGCGGGTCAGTATGGGTACCGTGTTTCAGATAGACTGGACGTTTATTGACGGTGACAGCCTTGACAAGCTAAAAGAGCTTGGTTTTAAAACCGCGGCTATGGCGCTTAAAGATGATTCCGTTGCCGTTGACGACCCTAACCTGACAGCCGAAAAGAGGCTTGCGGTCATAATGGGAACGGAGGGTGACGGACTTTCGGATAAAACAATAGCTGACTGCAATTATACCGTAAAGATACCCATGTATCACGGTGTTGACTCGCTTAACGTTGCCGCCGCTTCTGCCGTGGCTTTTTATCAGCTTGGCAGGAATACAAAAAAGGAGAATATTTGATGGGGAACGCAAAATACATAAGCGGTGTTATATTTGATAATACGTTGGATAAACGCTCTTATTTGTGTGACTTGCCGATCATAAAGTATTTGGCTCACCACGAACGGTTGGAATTTTCCTCTGCCGTGACTTTTTTCGTGGGGGAAAACGGAACGGGTAAGTCCACTTTATTGGAGGCTATAGCCGTATCCTACGGGTTTAATGCCGAGGGCGGAACGAAGAATTTCAATTTTGCCACCAAGAAGACCCACTCCGAGCTTTTTGAGCATATAAGCCTTGTAAGGAGAGAATATGCAAGGGACGGATTCTTCCTCAGAGCCGAAAGCCTTTACAACGTGGCAACCAACATTGAAGAATTGGAAAAAAGGCGCGGCTTTTTGCCTCCCCTTGTAAACAGTTACGGCGGTGTTTCTTTGCACAATCAATCTCACGGGGAAAGCTTTTTGTCCATCGTGCAAAACCGTTTCGGAGGGAAAGGCTTATACATCCTCGACGAACCCGAAGCGGCTTTATCGCCCATGCGTTTGCTTACCCTGATGGCAGAAATCGATAGGCTTGTGAAGCAGGATTCGCAATTTATAATTGCCACCCATTCGCCCATGCTGATGGCTTTACCCAACTCCGAAATTCTTGAGTTTTCACAAGACGGTATTAACCGTGTATGCTATAGGGATACAGAACATTATCAAACAACGAAGAGCTTTTTGGATAATCCTGAAAGGATGCTTCATTACTTATTACAAGATAACGACTGATAAAAAAGGCTGTAAAGGAACTTGAAGTTGCTTTACAGCCTTTTGTTGTTGGGGTATTTATTGTTTTTTCATTTGCCTCAGAAAAGCAAAAACAGCTAAAACTATCAGTACAGCGGCGTATCCGAGCACCCAGAATATATGGGGGAAAACGCCCGAAAAATCACCGTTGAGGACTGCGCGCTCCAGCTCCACGCAATGAACGAACGGTAGTGCGTGCGCTATTTTTTCGAAAGCGCCGCCCACAAGCTCAAGGTCAAACCAAATGCCGGACAGCCACGCGGAAAGATTAGTAAGCAACGCACCGCAAATGCCGCCCACTTGCTTATCGGTAAACAGGCTTCCACAAAGCAATCCCATAGAAATATAGAGGACGGATACGGGAATAACGAACACGATAGCGTATAAAATATTGACCGTAACGTTAAGCCCCAGTATAATTGCGGTAATATAACACACCGCGCATTGTGCCGCGGCAATGGGCACTATAGGCAAGGTATAGCCGAGGATGAAATCCACGGGGGTAAGCGGAGTGGTATATAGCCGTTGAAGCAGAGAGCTACCTCTGTCCTTGGCGATAAGCGTTGCAGAAAACAAGGTCATAAAGGAAAGTCCAAAGACGGTAACACCAGGGGTTAAATGCTGTATTTCGAACATCTCCACGGGGACGTTGGCTTGTATGGCGCTAAGCAATAAGATAAGAACCACGGGGAAACCCAGACCGAAAGCCAAATTCAAGGGGTCGCGCAGTATTTCCTTTGTGTTTCTGATTGCAAAGGTACGCATTCTCATTACGACACCTCCTTAACTATATGGATAAACGCCTTTTCAAAACTGTCTTTCCCCGCCTTTTCCATAATATTTATAGCGGTATCACATACGAGAAGCCTGCCTTCCTTCATAATTGCAATACGGTCGGAAAGCTCCTCCGCCTCTTCCATATAGTGGGTGGTAAGAATAATGGTGACCTTTCCTTTGAGAGAGCGTATAAGCTCCCATAGGTCACTGCGCACGAGCACGTCAAGTCCCAGAGTAGGCTCGTCAAGGAACAGTATCCGAGGCTCGCTTACCAGCGCCATGGCAATACTTAGTCTGCGTTGCCAACCGCCCGAAAGCTTGCCCGCTTTTTTATTTATTACGGATTTAAGCTCCAGCCTTTGAGTAAGCTCTGCTATTTTTTCATTTTGCTTCTCTTTGGTAAGGCCGTGAACACCGCACATCAGCTGAAGATTTTCACCCACCGTAAGTCCCGGTGCTATCGCCGTTTCCTGCGGGGAAACGGCGATTATCTCTTTAACGGCGGCAGTATCCTTGCAAATGCTTTTTCCGTTCAAAAAAGCGTCGCCGCTTGTGGGGGAGATAAGGCAGGACAACATTTTTATGGCGGTGGTTTTGCCCGCGCCGTTCACACCAAGCAAAGAGAGCAGTTCCCCTTGCTTTACCGTCAAGGTCAGGTTATCAACGGCGGTCAGGTCTTTATACTTTTTTGTTAAGGAAAGGATCTTTATTGCATCCATAACGTTTACTCCTTGGATCTATATCGCGTTTTCAAGCCTTGATACACGTCGGTAATAATTCCGCTGACAAGCTCCGTATCAAGCTCTAAATAGTTGGTTGCCATCATGGTGGCAATTCCGTGAACGCACGCCCATATCTCAAGATGAAAAAGCTCTGCGCTTTTATCGTTTAATCCGGTGTTGGTCTTTACCATTTGTGCCAACTCCTCGGAAAAAGCGGGTATAACCTCGTCAGAGCGGTCACGCATATACAGAAGCTTAAAAAGCTCCTTTTCTTCTTTTGCAAAGCGGATATACGCCATACCCACTGCCTTATATTCGGGATATTTTCCCGACTGCACTTCCCTTTTCGTGTATTCTCCGTAAATTTCCTCAGCAACGTTCAATACCGCCGAACGAAGCTCCTCCATGGTGGAAAAGTTGGAGAAAACGGGCTGTGTAGAACAATTCAAGGCGGCGGCAACGGTTCTTGCGTTGATTGCCGCTTCACCGCTTTTACGCACAATATCCACGGCGGCACTTATTATATCTTCTTTAGTTACTTTAACTTTAGGGGGCATAGAACACCTCTTGTAATATATCAATTGTTATATATCGATTGTTATTTTATCACAAACCAACTCCCGTGTCAAGAGTTTTTTGTAAATTTACGAGGTCAAGCAAAAAACACCCGCGGTAACGAAGGCAAATTGCTTTCTTCCCTTGGATGTTTTTGTTTATGCAAATTTTTACTGTTCGATATTCATTTTATACAGCTTGTTTATCCCCTCGCAAGCGGTATAGCCGACATGATATTCTTCGGGGATCTGAGGATGGGATACGGAAAAGCGCTTGCCGTTAAGCTCCACGTTTATAGTGCCGTCCTTTACTTCCACGGACAGACTTACAAGGCTTCCGTTTTCTATCTCAAAGCTTTCCGCAAGAATTTTGGTAGGCTTTACGGGGTGCTCTTCTCTTTCGGGGAACGGTACTATATACCAGATATTACAGCCTTCCTCCCAAGCAACTATCTCGTAGTGAACACCGTAAAACAGATGAGTTTTGCCGTCCTTGCCCACAGCTTCTTTCAAGTCATCGGTGAAAACGATAATGGGTGCTCCGTACTTGTGAAAATCGCACTCCACGGTAATTTTAGCATTTTTGTACTTAGAGTCGGATAATATGCTTATGTATTCATAGTCCGCTATATTTTCGTCGTAGCGGTTGGAAAGGCAATCTGCCTCCTTGTTAAACACGGGATAGGTTTTTACGATGGGAGAGTATACGTACATAAAGTCCTCTTCCCATTTTGAATCGGGGGTAAATACGTATTCTTTTTTCATTTTTTATCTCCTATTTCAAAGTTTTTCCAAATAACAGCGCCAAAACTATCGAAGGCACCGAGCCTAAAATACTGCCTAACAGATACCCAAGAAACGGCAAATTCGCCTTGCCCATATATATGCCTGCCATTCTGCAGGGGATTATACGCATCCCTCTCAGAACGAACGCGGTCAAAAATCCGTTTTTGCCACCGCCGGAAAGTCCCAGCACCATAGAGGCATCTCCGCCCTTCCATTTGCCCCAATAATAAGAAAACGTAAAAAACATAACGCTGCCGTAAAACGCCAAGGCTAAGGCGGCATAGGCGGTCAAAGTCATTCCGCACATTATGTAAACTGTTGTAAGGGGTGGGAATGAAAACGCGGCAGAAATGGCAAAAAATGCAACTATTATACAAACACCGTACCAAGATGAAAGGGAATTTAAGTAGCAGAAAAGGCTTTTTAAATCCTGTTTATAGAGGACGAGCAGGACAAAAAACAGCACGCCCAGCATGGTGTGGATCGCTATTTGTGTTTTCATCTCGGTCACTTCCTCTGCGTTTTCGGTTTAATATTATATGCTGAGGAAGTTTATTTTATTTCTTTTGCCGTGTACGTACGTATTTTAACCTTAATTAACGGCTTTGTCAAGCTATTGACAATTTATAAAAATAGGAATATAATATTTTTACAAAATATTATTGGAAGTGAAGAATATGAAATATTATCCTATGACTATCGGTAATGCCGAAAGGCAGTTGCCTATTTGCAAAATCAACGACGAGCTGTATATTGCAGCATTCGTGGTGTTTGGTGATTACGAGCTTACGGTTGAATGTGCCAGGGAGCTTTTGAAGGTTGCGCCTGAGCATGATTACATCATTACCGCCGAGGCTAAGGGGATTCCCATAATACACGAGATGGCAAAACAAAACGGAGAGAAAAAGTATCTTTTGGCGCGCAAGGTGCCGAAGATGTATATGACCGAGGTGTTTGAAACTTCGGTACGCTCTATTACCACCGCCAAGGAGCAGAAGCTGTTTCTTGACAAGCAGGATGCCGACCTTATGAAGGGCAAGCGGATACTTATAATGGATGACGTTATCTCCACCGGCGAATCTCTGGCGGCACTTGAAGGGTTGGTTGCCGCGGCAGGCGGTATCGTTTGCGGAAAAATGGCAGTGCTGGCAGAAGGCGCCGCCGCTGACAGAGATGATATAATATATCTTAAAAAATTGCCTTTGTTTAATGCAGACGGCACCGAAAAAGAATAAAAGTGTACACCAAAAGCCCGACCTTAAAAGGTCGGGCTTTTTGCTGCTTATTTATTGTTATATATTGTTATATAAACCACAAATTCGCAAATTACTGCTTCTGAGCTGCAAAGCATTCGCTGCAGTAAACAGGTCTGTCATCGGAAGGCTTAAAGGGAACTTTTGCTTCCTTACCACAGCTTGCGCAAGTAGTGGTGAAGAATTCTCTGGGTCCTCTTGCAGCGTTCTTCTTAGCATCACGGCAAGCCTTGCAGCGCTGAGGCTCGTTCTGGAAGCCACGTTCTGCATAAAACTGCTGTTCACCTGCGGAGAATACGAACTCTGCGCCGCATTCCTTACAAACTAAGGTCTTGTCTTCGTACATAATTTTTACCTCGCTTTGGTATAATGTAATTATTTTGGGTCACCCCATATTTATCAAACAAGCTTTTTAAGCTTGGATTTGATACGCTGTATAGCGTTGTCAATGCTTTTCTCGTTTTTACCTAAGTGTTTTGCTATTAACGCATACGGGGTTTCTGCCAAATACATCTCAAAAACCTTTGTTTCGTAAGGGGAAAGAACCGAGAAAACTTTTTCCTGCAACCTTGCAGTGGTCTCTAAATCAATAAACCTAAGCTCGGGAGTATCACCGTCATAGTCCGAATTAAAGGAAGCTACGTCATCAACGGGAACTGCCCTGCTTTGCTTACCGTAATGTCTTAAATAAGAAACGACGCTGTTCTTTACGCAAGCGGTAACGTAGGTGGAAAAGCTTGCCTTTTTCGCATCATAGCTACGCACTGCCTTGAGAAGCCCTATAAGCGCTTCCTGCATCAGGTCATCCCTTTCGGAAGGGTGGACGGACAAGGAAGAAACGTACGAGGTCAAAAAGCCCTTGTACCGCTCTGCCAACATATCGAAAGCGTCACTGTCGCCACCTTTGGCGGAAGCGACAAGCTTGTTTTCTTCCAAAAAATTGTCCATTAACAAACCAACCGTTTTTAGCTATTAAGCTACAAAAACACGTAGCTCTAAACACCATTATATCATCTTTTATACAAATGTCAAGTTTTTTTAAAAAAATACCATTCGTAACAATATACTAAATTTTGATATATTTTTCGGTTATTTTTTCCATATCATTTAGCTTTTTGAACGCATCTTTTGCCAAAGCTAACTGACAACGCCCTCTTAAAAGGTTATGGTCGCTGTGTTCCACCTTAAAATACACGTCGCCCTGCAGATAATCCGTCAAAAAACGAACAGCTGTTTCAAGAGTGGCAAGGATAACACCCCATGGCATATTACGCATCTCAATTTCCGTAAACTTGTCGGCAATAGGGCGCAGAAATCCTTCAGCTAAAGCCTCGTAGCGGTCAATATCAAGGGATACCTTGCTTAGGTCCCCTTCATCCTCTGCCGCGGTATTTGCGGCGTAGCGTACTGCATCGCCGAAATCGTACATGGCGAAGCCGGGCATAACCGTATCCAAATCTATTACCGCCAACGGTTCGTCAGTTTCTATATCCATCATTATATTATTACCCTTGGTATCGTTATGAACGACGCGCATGGGTATCTTATGGTCCATATACAGCTTTTCAAAGCGGTCGGCGTATCGGCATACACTGCACACGTAGTCGTATTCCTCTTTGATGTTGACTGCCCTACCCTCCGTATCCTCTTTGTAAGCATCGAAAAATGCCTGAAAGCGCTTGGGGGTATTATGAAAATCCGGAATGGTTTCGAACAAATCCCCCGCGGGAAAATCGGAAAGCAATGCCAAAAACCTACCGAAGCCGAAGCCGATGGCATATAGCTTTTTCAAATCGAACTCGCTGTAGGTAGTGGCGTTGTAAACGAAAGACATTACGCGCCAGCACTGCTTATCCTCGGTATAGTACAAGCCTTCGCCGTCGTGCTCGTAAAGCTTTAGCACCCTGCGCTTTATATCCGGCTCGCCGTTTTTTTCAAGCTTGTGCCTTATATGTGCGGTAACGCCTCTTACGTTGCTGACGATAAGCTGTGGGTTTTTAAAAACGAAATCGTTTACTCTCTGAAAAAGATAAGATTTTTCCTTACCGTTTTCGCTCAGATCTACCCTGTATGTATCGTTTATATGCCCACGCTTAAGGCGAGTAACTTGCATCATATCGCCTTTTAATTTATATGCTTGACAGATTTCGGTGAATATTTTAATATCCATTTTATCTACCTGCCTATATCAAAATTATTACCTTTGTTCTATTCTATGCCGCCTGTTTACTTTT
This sequence comes from Clostridia bacterium, assembly GCA_017397805.1. Classification (GTDB taxonomy): domain Bacteria; phylum Bacillota; class Clostridia; order Oscillospirales; family CAG-382; genus SIG636. Next base: position 15,137 of record JAFQHW010000067.1, read on the forward strand.
TGTCCGTGATAAGTATTTCTCCGCTTAAAGGCTGCAAGGTAATTACGGATTTATGATTTTTGCCCGTAAGCAGTGAACGTTGAGGTGCTGAAAGCTTGATTTTTACGACATCACTGCTCATATTGGTAATTACCGTCAGGATTTCGTTTTCGGTTTTCCTGTTAAAAGCGAAAATACCGTTGCTTTTTTTAACAACCTCAAAGTCGTAAGCGGTAAAGACTTGGCTTGTTTTGCGTATATCCGTAAGCTTTTTATACCACTCGTACAGCTCCGTATCCACGTTATGCCAAGGGAAGGGGCGACGGTTAAACGGGTCCTTATAGCCTTCCATACCCGCCTCGTCACCGTAATACACGCAAGGGATACCCGGCAAAGTCATTTGTAAAAGCGCGGCTATTTTAAGGCGCTTCTTTGCCGTACGGTACTCCGAAGGCTTCATTTTTTTGGTGGATTTTTCAGCGTTGGTGCAACCTTCCGCCTTATCTCCGCCTAAAACCGTAAGGATACGCTCGGTATCGTGAGTTCCCAAAACGTTCATCATATACGCCATTTTATGAGGAGGATAATGGCGGTAAAGCATAGTTACCGTGTCTGCCAAAAATTGACTGTTGCCGTTCAAAGCGTACTCTATTATCCCACTGCGAAGAGGATAGTTCATAACCGCGTCAAGCTGTTTGCCCTGAAAATAGTGCTTGCGGTCGCTGTACGCTATCTTGTCGGAGGCATCCTCCCACACCTCGCCTACCATATAGGCGTCTTTTTTTATTTTTTTAACCGAAGCGCAAAGACCTTCGGTAAAATCGCCTTCAAGCTCATCCACCACGTCAAGGCGGAAGCCTGAAGCGCCCATGCTCATATATTTATCCACCACACCGCCCTTTCCGTATATAAGCTTACGGAATGAGGGCACGCGGTTAACGCGGGGAAGGTTTCCTATACCCCACCAGGCTTCATATTTATCAGGAAAATCTATAAAGCTGAACCAATCGTAATAAGGGCTCTTTTTTCCCCAATAGGCACCTTTTTTGCCGTACTTACCGAAGTGGTCGAAATATACGCTGTCATCACCCACGTGATTGAACACACCGTCAAGGATAACACCGATGCCCATATCGGAAGCTTTTTTGAAAAGCTCCTTTAAAGCTTCGTCGCCGCCGAACATCTCGTCCACCTGCATATAGTCGCCCGTATCGTACTTATGGTTTGAATAAGCCTTAAACACGGGACTCAAGTATATACATTTAACGCCTAAGTCCTTTAAGTAGGGCAGCTTCTCAATAACACCCCAAAGTGTGCCGCCGAAGAAGGTATTGTTGCGCAAAAACGCACCCGGATACTCAGGGTATTCGGGGATACCGTTTTCCCAATCGGTATAAACTACCGCATCTTCTCTTACGGGAACTTCCTTTGCGCCCTTGTAAAAACGGTCAACGAATATATGATATATGATACCGCCGTCAAGCCACTTGGGCGCTTTATATTTTTCATCATATACAAGCACTCTGTCCGTATGCACCTTGTCGCGGCATTTACAGCCGTTTTCGCATACGTACCAAACACCCGACGGGGTATGAAGCTCAAAGCCGTAAAAATAGAGACCTGCATCGGGAGCGGCGGAAAAATCAAAGCTGAAAAGGTCCATCCCCTCCTCAAGTCCTTGCCATTCGCCCTCGGTCCTTACGTCCTCACAACCGTCCTCGGTGAATATCAGATAGGCTTTAAGTACTGCTAATGAGCGTACAGCCTTCAGGGAAAAGCTTAAAGCCTTTCCCTTTTCTGCCGTACATCCTTTATTCTCTATACCGTCGATAAACAGCTGAGGGATGAATTGCACTCCCCCTGCCATTTCCGAAAACCAATTCAAAACTCTAAAGGCCACGAAATACCTCTTTAAACTCAGTCAAGCTGTTTTTTAAGCTTCCAAATATCTCTTGCATAGTCGTCTATGCTTCTGTCAGCCGCAAACTTGCCTGCTTTTGCTATATTTATAAGTGACTTCTTGTTCCACGCTTCTTTGTCTTCATAAGCGGTAACAAGCTCTCTGTGTGCATCCTGATAGAAGTCGAAATCAGCAAGGCACATATAAGGGTCTGCGATACCGTAGGAGAAGAGCAGATAGTTGGCAATATCCGAGAAGGAACGGCCGTTGAAGCCTGTTTGCAGATAGTCTATTGCCTTCTTCAAGGATTCGTTACGGTTGTAGTAATAAGAAGATGCATAACCCTTCTTCCAAAGCTCGTCAACCTCTTCTGCGGTGTGACCGAAGATAAATATGTTATCCTTGCCCACTTCTTCGCACATTTCAACGTTTGCACCGTCAAGGGTACCTATGGTAACTGCACCGTTTATCATAAACTTCATATTACCCGTACCGCTTGCTTCTTTACCTGCAAGGGAGATCTGCTCGCTTACGTCTGCGGTGGGGATAAGCTTTTCTGCAAGGCTTACGTTATAGTTCTCAAGGAACAAAACGTTAAGCTTTTCTTTAATCCTGGGGTTCTTCTGTATATCGGCGCTGATATAGCAAATAAGGCGGATAATATCCTTTGCCATATAGTAACCGGGGGCAGCCTTGCCGCCGAACATATAAGTTACGGGTTTAATATCCAAATCGGGGTTCTCTTTAAGGGCGCAGTACACACTTATAATGTGGATTGCGTTAAGGAGCTGACGCTTATACTCGTGGATACGCTTAACCTGTACGTCGAAAATGGAATCGGGGTCTATATCCACGCCTGCGATACGCTTCATATAATTGGAGAAATCCACCTTGTTTGCGTGCTTTATATCCGCCAAAGCGTTAAGAACGCTCTTATCGTCCTGATACTTCAGGAAATTTGATAACTGCTTGGCATCGGTACGGTAACCGCTGCCGATGGTTTCGTCAAGCAAGGAAGCCAAACGGGGGTTGGAATAGCAAAGCCATCTTCTGTGAGCTATACCGTTGGTTACGTTAAGGAATCTTTCGGGATACATATCGTTAAAGTCCTTAAACGTATTAGTCTTCAATATGTCGGAGTGGAGGGCAGATACACCGTTTATCTTGTGAGAGCCGACAACGGAAAGATTAGCCATACGGATCTGACCATGGTTGATTATGGACATTCTGCCAACCTTATCCCAGTTACCGGGGAAATGGTTCCAAGCGTCTGCACAGAAGCGCTCGTTTATCTCACGGATTATCATATAAAGTCTGGGCAGTTTAAGGCGGAACAAGCCCTCGTTCCAGCACTCAAGCGCTTCGGGCATTACCGTGTGGTTGGTATAAGAAACGGTCTTAACCACCATTTCCCACGCTTCGTCCCAAGAATAGTTATGCATATCCATAAGTATGCGCATAAGCTCGGGAATACAAAGGGCAGGGTGAGTATCATTAATATGGATAGCAACCTTTTCGGGTAAGGTGTTAAGGTTCTTAAACACTGCTATATGGTCTTGGATAATGTTCTGCAAGGAGGCGCTTACGAGGAAATACTGCTGGCTAAGACGGAGCAATTTACCCTCGGGATGGTTATCGTTGGGGTAAAGCACCTTGGATATGGTCTGTGCCATGGTGTTATCCTCAACCGCCTTGATATACTGACCTTGAGAGAACAGCTCCATATTAAAGTTGCGTATATCCTGTGCCTTCCACAGTCTGAGGGTGGTAATAGCCTCACTGTCCGCACCGGAAACCAGCATATCGTAAGGAATAGCTTCTACTTCTTCATAATTATCGTGGATTATCTCGCATCTGCCGTTATCCCACTTCTCGGTAACGTTACCGCCGAAGCGCACAACGCAAGCCTTATCCTGGCGGGGAACAAGCCAAGCATCTCCGCCGGGCATCCATATATCGGGAAGCTCTATCTGCTCGCCCTCTGCTAATTTTTGTTTAAACAGACCGTATTCGTACAAAATAGAATAGCCTCTTGCAGGATAGGAAAGAGTGGACAGAGAATCCATAAAGCAAGCGGCAAGTCTGCCAAGACCGCCGTTGCCCAAGCCGGGGTCCGACTCCATCTCATATATAGAGTCCAAATCAAAGCCGTAGTTCTTAAGCACTTCTCTGTATACTGCTTCGATGCCCAAGTTGTTAAGATTTGTACGCAGAGAGGTACCCATAAGGAACTCCATACACATATAGTAAACCTTTTTGTTACCCTGTTCTCTTGTCTTTGCGTTAAAAAGCTTACGCTTCTGTGCAAGAATATCTCTTACCGTAAGTACCGTTGCCTTATATATCTGATTGGCATCGGCCTCCTCTATTGATACACTGAAAAACCTTGACAGTTTATTCTGTATATTTTCCTCTACGTGATTACGATTAACGGTCATATAAATTTTCTCCTTAATTATCTATCGATTTTATGCTAAAAGCTCTTTATACATTTTAATGTATTCCAACGCAGATTTGTCCCAAGAAAAATCAACGTTCATAACTCTTTCGGTAAGCTCTTTATAGCCTTCCTTATTATTATACATATTAACGGCACGCTTAACTGCACCCACCAGATCCTCAGAGCTGTAGTTTGCAAAAGTAAAGCCGTTACCGCCGGGGATGCCTACGTCCTTTATGGAATCGTACAGTCCGCCTGTTTCACGAACTATGGGCACCGTACCGTAGCGGGATGAGATCATCTGTGCAAGACCGCAAGGCTCGCTCTTAGAGGGCATAAGGAACAGGTCTGCGCCTGCGTATATCTTTTTGGACATTTCCTTATTATACATAAGCAAAGTGCTTACCTTGCCCTTGTTGCCGTCTGCCAAATGCCAGAAGAAGTTCTCGTAGGTGTAGTCACCCTGACCGAGCACCACCATCTGTATATCCTGCTTCATAAGCTCGTCGGCACCAAGCATTACTATATCTATACCCTTGTGCCCCGTAAGGCGGGAGATAACGGCGATAAGAGGAACGTCATCCCTCTCCTCAAGTCCCACAAGCTTTTGAAGCTCACGTTTGTTTACAGCCTTGCCCGAAAGGTCACTGCTGCTGTAGTTTGCATAAAGCTCCGTATCCGTTTCGGGGTTATAGTACTGAGTGTCAATACCGTTAAGGATACCCAAAAGCTTGCCCTTATTCTGTTCAAGAACGTAATGCAAACCGTTGGAGAAACGGGGTGACAGTATCTCAAGGGAGTAAGTGGGGCTTACGGTGCTTACCGTGTCCGCACAAACTATGGCACCCTTCATAAGATTGATAGCGCCGTTATAGTCCACTATTTCTCTATCGCTGTAGTCCAAATCGAATACGTCGCCCAATATCTCATGCCCGTAAATACCCTGATATGCAATATTGTGGATGGTAAAAACGGTTTTAATATCTTTATAGCCTTCCTCGTTGGCATAACGGCGCTTCAAGTATATAACCGTCAAAGCACTTTGCCAATCGTGTGCGTGAAGCACGTCGGGGAAGAAATCAATAATAGGCAACGACTCCATCACCGCGCGGCTGAAAAACGCATAACGCTCACCGTCGTCATAACTGCCGTAAAGGGTGGGGCGCTTGAAATAATACTCGTTATCCAAAAAGTAGTAAACAACACCGTTTTTTTCAAGCTTATAGATGCCCAAATACTGTCTGCGCCAAGAAAGGCTTATATAGGTTTCGCAAATCTTAGTAAGCTCTGCCCTGTAATCTTCCTTCATACTGCCGTAAAGGGGCATTATAACACGCACATCCATTTCCCCGCCGGAAGCGTTGTTAAGCGCCTGCGGGAGAGAACCGATAACATCGCCAAGACCGCCCGATGAGGCGTAAGGCACTGCTTCGGAAGCTACAAAAAGTATTTTTTGTTTTTTCATAAAAACAGCCTCCTAAATTTATACGGTCGGTTTATTAAACAACCGTCAGTTTATCAATATAAAAGGGCTTGGTTTCGTGACCGGAAAGGGTTCTTCCGTCACGGATAACCACGTCTTTGTCGGTGATAACGCAATTCAAGCTTACGTTCTCGCCTATCAAGGTATCCTGCATAAGAATAGAGTTCTTTATAACCGTATTCTTGCCCACCTTTACGCCACGGAAAAGGATGGAGTTTTCCACCGTGCCGTGGATAACGCAACCGTCAGCTATAAGAGAATTCTTTACGCTGCTCCCCTCCTCGTATACAGTAGGGCTGGAGTTACGGATCTTGGTATAAATAGGACGGTTCTTTACGTTGAAAAGGCTATCCCTTGCAGAGGAGCTGAGAAGGTCCATATTGCACATATAATAATCCGTCAAAGAGTTGATACCTGCAAAATAGTTATCGTAACGGTATACTCTGTAATCGCAGTTATCAAGGTTTTTAGCTACTATGTCTTTGGTGAAGCTATCGTAACCGTGAGCTACCGCATCCATTATAAGGTTTACCAAGTAGGTGCGGTGGAGGACGGTTATGTTAAGGTTAATATCTCTGTAGCCCGTAACTATTCCGTTTGCCTCGGATATATCGGTTATTACGCCGTCTGCATCGGACTCAACTATCTCCACGTTTCTTACGTCGTGGGTTATATACATCCTCTTAACTGCTATAGTCATATCTGCGCCGCTGGTTATATGCGCGTTTATCATCTCGCTTAAATCTATATTGCATATAACGTCGCAGTCGGAAAGAAGCACGTACTCCTCCTTACAGGAGGATATGAACTCTATCATACTCTTCATAGCTTCAAGACGGGTGCTGTACAAAGAGTTTTGCGCGTTTGCGAAAGCGGTTATATAAGGGGGCAGTATTTTTATACCGCCGGAGCTTCTTGCCAAGTCCCAATCCTTACCGGTGCCTATATGGTCCATCAAGGACTGATAGTTATAGTGGGTAACTACACCCACGTGGGTTATGCCCGAATTAACGAGGTTGGAAAGGGTAAAGTCGATAAGTCTGTATCTGCAACCGAAGGGAACGCTTGCCATGGTTCTTCTTCTGGTAAGCTCGCTTACGTTCTTATCGTGAATATTGGAAAAAATAATACCTACTACACCTGCCATAGCCTACGCTTCCTCCTTTCCGTTTTCAAGCTTTTCAAGGAAAGCTTCGTCCACCGTTTCGCCGCCGCCTATTACGGTACCCGGCTTAATATTAAGTCCTGAGCCTACGAGGGTTATTCCCTTATCCTCGTCCTTGGCCTGTCCTACCTTAGCGTTAACACCTACGACGGTATCGCTATCCATTATGGAATACTCTACGATTGCGTTTTCGGATATCACGCAGTCCTTCATAATAACGCTGTCCTTAACCACGGCACCCTTGGCAACCTTTACACCGCCGGAAAGCACGCTGTTTATTACGGTGCCGTATATTTCACAGCCGCCCGTTAGCAAGCTGTTTTCCACCTTTGCGCCATAGCCGAGGAAGTGAGGCGGGTTGGAGGAATGGCGGGCGAAGATACGCCAGCTACCGTTGTTAAGATTAAGCGCAGGTCTGTCACCCAACAAGTCCATATTAGCTTCCCAGAGGGAGCTTATGGTACCTACGTCCTTCCAATATCCCTTGAAGGGGTATGCAAATAGCTTCTCCCCTGCTTCAAGCATTGCGGGGATAATATTCTTACCGAAGTCGTTATCACTGTTTTCGTCTGCTTCGTCTGCTATCAGATACTTATAAAGCTCTTCCTTGGAGAACACGTACACACCCATGGACGCCTTGGTGCTCTTAGGCTCCTTGGGCTTCTCCTGAAATTCGTATATCTGCATATTCTCGTCGGTGTTCATTATACCGAAACGGCTTGCCTCGGAAAGAGGTACGTCAATAACCGCGATGGTACAAGCCGCGCCCATGCGCTTATGGAAATCCACCATTGCGCTGTAGTCCATCTTGTATATATGGTCGCCCGAAAGCACCACTACGTAATCGGGTGCGTATTTATCAAGAAAATGCAGGTTCTGGTATATGGCGTTTGCGGTGCCCTTATACCACTCCGCACGCTTTTGCCCCTGATAAGGAGGAAGCACCATAACGCCGCCGTAGGTTCTGTCCAAGTCCCAAGGCTGACCGTTGCCTATGTATTCGTTAAGTGCCAAAGGCTGATACTGGGTAAGCACACCCACCGTATCTATACCCGAATTTATGCAGTTGGAAAGGGTAAAGTCAATTATTCTGTACTTGCTGCCGAAGGACACCGCAGGCTTTGCCACCCTTTGGGTAAGCAGATACAGTCTGCTGCCCTGTCCGCCTGCAAGAAGCATTGCAACGCACTCTTTCTTTTTAATCATTCCTCGTCATTCCCTTCAAATTTTTTTATTACAGTAAAGCCCGAAGGCGGTATTTTAATTTTTATGCAAGGCCCTAAGCCGTAATCCACGGTAGAAAGAAGACCGTAGTTTATACAGCCTCCGCCGCCGTAGTTCGTGTTATCGCTGTTGAATATCTCACTGTACACGCCTTTTTCCTTTACGGGTATAACGTACTCCCTCTCCACGGGGGCAAAGTTCGTTACCACCGTCAGGTAACTGCCGTCCTTAGCATAACGGCGGTAGAGATAGGTGTTATCGTTATTTCTGTCAGCGTCTATCCACTCAAAACCGAGAGGACTTCCGTCCTGCTGCCACAGCGCTTTTTCGTTAAGGTACAGCGCGTTAAGCTCGGAAACGTACCGCTGGTATCTTGCGTGCATATCGTAGTCCAGCATAAACCACTCAAGGCTGTTTTCATAGTCCCATTCTCTGAACTGAGCAAACTCACATCCCATAAACAAAAGCTTTTTGCCCGGATGAGTCATCATATATCCAAGGTAGGTACGGGCAGTTGCGAATTTGTTATGATAGTTCCCCGTCATTTTATCCACCAAGGATTTTTTGCCATGCACCACCTCGTCGTGAGAGATAGGCAAAATATAGCGTTCCTTGTAGGCATACATAAGGGAAAAGTTCATCTTGGTGTGCAGATCCTTGCGGTATATTGGGTCTGCTTCCGCATATTTAAGGGTATCGTTCATCCACCCCATATTCCACTTAAAGCTGAATCCCAAGCCGTCACCGTGGGTTATCCCATGATAGGAGGTTGCCTCCTCGGCTATCATCATTATATCGGGATAATTGCCCTTCATTTCTCCGTTAAGCTTTTTGAAGAAAGCAATGGTCTGTATGTTCAAATTACTGCCATCGGGATTAGGGCTCCATTCCCCTGCATCTCTGCCATAGTCCAGATACAGCATGGAGGAAACGGCATCTACGCGGAAGCCGTCTATGTGGTACTTCTCCGCCCAGAACATCACGTTGGAGATGAGGAAGCAGGAAACCTCGTTTCTTGCCACGTCAAAGCATCTCGTGCCCCACTGCTTATGCTCTTTTCTGTCCCACCCCTGATACTCGTAAAGGGGGCCGCCGTCAAACTCGTAAAGGCCGTGTGCGTCCTTAGGGAAATGAGCGGGCACCCAATCCATAATAACCCCTATGCCAACGCTGTGCATTTTATTAACGAAATACATAAAATCGTGAGGGGTACCAAAACGTGAGGTGGGCGCGTAATAGCCGCAACCCTGATAACCCCAGGAGCCGTCAAAGGGATGCTCTGCCACGGGCATAAGCTCTATATGGGTATAACCCATACGCTTTACGTAGGCGGAAAGTCTGTCTGCCAACTCCCTGTAATTAAGATAATCACCGTTATCGTCCCTTTGCCAAGAGCCTAAGTGCACCTCGTATATGTTCATGGGCACTTCGGGCGTTTCGTTCTTTGCAAGGCAGGAGAACTTCTCCTTGCGGTATTTCAGGTAGGATCTATCCTTCCACTTAAAGCCTTCTATATCAAAAATACGGGAGGCGGTGTTGGCAAGCGTTTCCGCATAATAGCCGTAAGGGTCAGCCTTATATCTCATAACCCCGTCACGCTCTATTATATACTTATACCGTGCTCCGTCCGCAAGTTCGGGGTGAGAATACTCTATCTCCCAAACTCCGCCTATATCGGTCATGGGTATATCCGCTTTCCACCCGTTAAAATCTCCGCAGAGATACACGGCGTGTGCGTTTGGTGCCCACACCCTAAAGGTATAGCTGCCATCTTCGTTTTTGTGCGCACCCATATACTCGTAAGCGCGGTTGTTTGTACCCTGCTTAAAAAGATACAATGCAAGATTATCAGCCACGGTATTCCCTCCCAATTTTATTTCAGAGCTTTTCCGATTACACAGTTGCCGTATTTTTGCTCGTACGCCAATATGACTCCGTCTTCACAGTCGCTTATGCTGTCAAACACCATGGGAATCACTACGTTACCCGTTTTATCTATCATGCCCCATTTGCCGTCTTTGCCGCATACCGCCGCAAGACCTTCGTAAAATGGTTCTGCGTGCAGATAATCAGGGGTATTTATCCATTCGCCCGAATAATTCATATATCCGTACAAGCTATAAGTGCTGTCTTTATCATCCTTATAGCTTTGCTTTAATACCGCCACGCCGTCGGAATAAGCAACCAGGTCGAACCCGTTGGGGAGAAACTGCTCCTTGCCGTTTTTATCTATAAGCACGCTTTTTCCGTTTTCCTTATACACGCGGGTCAGACCGTTTTGGTAGAAAAAGCACCCTTCGTACGATATATCGCTTTCGTTCTCCAAGTCTATTTTATATTTTGCTTCAGAGCCTGTCAGCAGCTTCCCTTCGGTATCGTAAACGTAAACACCGCCGGAAGCGCCAATGGCAATTATTCTGCCCTCAGACTCACCGTACACGTCCTTGTAAATTGCGGGAACTATCACCCTGCCGTCAGCGCTTTTCATGCCCCAGCAGCCGTTCTCGGTAAAAGCGCTGTAATTGCCGTTACTGCCCGCCTCGTAGGAAGGGTAATAGCCAACACCCTTATCGTAGTTTGCGGAATCGTACTCCGCCGAATGAAGCTTACCGTTTTCGTAGTAATAGTAGGCGCTGTCCTTATAAAACAGCGGTCTGCCCTCTTTATCCCTGATAAGCTGAAGCTTTGCGTTATCCAAGAGGTCGCTGATATCCTTGAGTCCCTCTTTACCGCTGTAAACGCTTACGCTTCCATCCAAACGGTCGGTTTTATAAACGTAGCCCATATAGAGCTGAAGAATGCTGTCGGAAAGAGTGCCCATTGAAGACATGGGTATATTTACCAAGCGGCAATCCACGCTTGAATAAACGCCGCCGAAAAGCGAAGAACCGTAAACGGGCAAGGAGGACACGAAAGAATCCGCAGTGATTATTATCTCTTCCTCTTCTCCGCCGTCGGGAATCGGCGGTTCGCTTTCTGCTTGTTGCATACCCTCGCTTTTCAGGTACAGATAGTCCTCGTTCATAAGGGGCAGAAAGTTGTTCTCAAAGGCATATATATACACCACCGTAAGCCCTATTAAAAGCACGGCGAAAAGATATTGCAAAAAATTAAGTAAAATCCTCTTCTTCATAATTTTACAAAAATTACCGCCTTTACATTTTTACTCGTATTGGATTATACACCATTTTGCTCTCTTTTGCAAGGAAAATTTATATTTTCTTCAACTTTTATATAATATATAATATAAGCGTGCCCGTTTTTAAGCTCGTTTATGGCAAAAAGCAGAATTAAAAGAAAGAAAAGATTAAAAAATTTTAAAAAAACTATTTACAAAGGGATTTTTTTGTGATATTATCAAGTGGATACGGAAAAGGTCCGTGTCTTTAAAGAACTACGGTCAGCTCGGTTTTAGGATTCAGGGGGTGCCATTTCAGGCGGCGCTTTCGCTACACCCGACCTTTTGCCAAGCTTTCCCGAATAATTTTATGGAGGTGTAACCATGATATCTAAGGAAAAGAAACAGGCTATTATCAAAGAGTACGCAGTACACGAGGGCGACACAGGTTCTCCCGAAGTGCAGATCGCTATCCTCACTGACAGAATTTTGTCTTTGACACAGCATCTTAAGGCTAATCCTCACGACCACCATTCCAGAAGAGGTCTTCAGCAGATGGTTGGTAAGAGAAAGAAGTTCCTTAACTATCTCATCAAGAATGATATAAGCCGTTATCGTTCCATCATTGAGAGACTTGGTTTGAGAAAGTAAGAGAGAAGAAGATAATATGTTTGAGAATTACAGAGTATTTGAGACCACTTTTGCCGGCAGACCTTTTGTGGTTGAAACCGGTAAAATGGCACAGCTTGCCAACGGTTCTTGCCTTATACGCTACGGCGAAACGGCAATACTCGCTACAGCAACCGCTTCTAAAGCGCCCCGTGACGGTATAGACTTTTTGCCCCTTTCCGTTGATTTTGAGGAAAGACTTTATTCTGTGGGCAGAATTCCCGGCAGCTGGAACAGACGTGAAGGCAGACCCGGTCAGAGCGCTATACTCACCAGCCGCGTTATAGACAGACCCATAAGACCTCTTTTCCCCAAGGATTTGAGGAACGACGTTAACCTTAACCTTATGGTTATGTCCGTTGACCCTGACTGTTCTCCCGAAATCGCAGGTATGATAGGTGCGTCCATCGCCCTTTCCATCTCCGATATTCCTTGGAACGGCCCCATTGCCGGTGTTTCCATCGGTTTGGTTGACGGTAAGTTGGTTGTTAACCCTACCGCTGAGCAGAAAGAAAATAACTCCTTGGAGCTTACCGTTGCCGCTTCTATGCAGAAGGTGGTTATGATCGAGGCAGGCGCTAAGGAAGTTGACGATGATACGGTTTACGAGGGCATTATGCTTGCTCACGAAACCATTAAGCCTATGATCGAATTTATCAACGGCATCGTTGCTGAGATAGGCAAAGAAAAGTTTGCTTATCCCTCCTGCGACGTTGACCACGATATGTTCGATAAGATCGAGGCTATGGTAGCCGAGGACATTAAAGTTGCTTTGGATACCGATGATAAGAGCGTAAGGGATGCGAGAATGCAACCTATTTACGAGCGCGTTTATGAAGAGCTTGCCGAAGAATATCCCGACAGCAAGATTATGATAGACGAGTGTATTTACAAGCTTCAGAAGAAGATCGTTCGCCACTGGCTGCTTACCGAGCAGAAGAGAGTTGACGGCAGGCGCATGGACGAGATCCGTCCTTTGGCGGCTGAGGTTGGCTTCCTTCCCCGTACCCACGGTACAGGTATGTTCACCAGAGGTCAGACTCAGGTTTGCTCCGTTGCCACTCTTGCTCCCATAAGAGAGCAGCAGTTGCTTGACGGTATCGACCCTGAAGATACCAAGCGTTATATGCACCACTACAATATGCCCGGCTTCTCCGTTGGTGAGGCTAAGTCCTCCAGAAGCCCCGGCAGACGTGAAATAGGTCACGGCGCTTTGGCAGAACGCTCCTTGGAGCCCGTTCTTCCCTCTAAGGAAGACTTCCCCTATGCTATCCGTGTAGTATCCGAGGTTATTTCCTCTAACGGCTCTACCTCTCAGGCATCCGTTTGCGGTTCCACCTTGGCACTTATGGATGCAGGTGTTCCCATCACCGCACCCGTTGCGGGTATCTCCTGCGGTCTTATTACCGAAGGCGAAAGATGGATGACAATGATCGATATTCAAGGTCTTGAGGACTTTTTCGGCGATATGGACTTTAAGGTTGCAGGTACCAAGAACGGTATTACTTCCATTCAGATGGACTTAAAGATCGACGGTCTTACCCCCGAAATTATCCGTTCCGCTTTGGATACCACCCGCAAGGGCAGATACTATATCATTGACGATATTATCACTCCTTGCATCAGCGCACCCAGAGAAGACGTTTCCAAGTACGCTCCCAAGATGATCTCCACCAAGGTACCCGTAGATAAGATCCGTGAAATCATCGGTACCGGCGGTAAGATTATCCAGAAGATCTGTGCCGACACCGGCGCGAAGATC
>JAFQHW010000068.1 GCA_017397805.1 Clostridia bacterium
CCCGCCGAAGCGAAAATCGCTCCATAACCCGCGACGTATCGGGTGAGGGCGTACAGCAAGCCTTATTGAAGATCATAGAGGGTACCGTTTCCAACGTTCCTCCCCAAGGCGGCAGAAAGCATCCCAATCAGGAGTTTATACAGATAGATACCAAGAACATTCTGTTTATCTGCGGCGGTGCTTTTGACGGACTTGAAGCCATAATCGAAAAGCGTATGGGTAAACAGTTAGTGGGGTTCAACAGCACTTTAAGCTCTTCCAAGCTTGAAAAAAGCGAAGTTCTTAAAGAGGTTACCACTCACGATCTGGTGAAATACGGCATCATTCCCGAACTGGTTGGCCGTATCCCCGTTATCACTTCTCTTGAGCCTTTGAACACCGAGGCCTTTGTTAAGATCCTCAAAGAGCCTAAAAACAGCTTGTTTAAGCAATACAAAAAGCTGTTTGAGCTTGACGGTGTAGAGCTTGAGTTTACCGATGAGGAGGCAAAGATCATAGCCGAAAAGGCATACGAGCTCAACACGGGCGCAAGAGGTTTGAGAGCGATAATGGAAAGGCTTATGCAAAGCTTTATGTACGAGGTTCCCTCCGACGGCAATATCAAAAAGCTCGTTATTGATAAGGACAAAATCAATCTTTAAAAATTTATGGCTGTCACAACTGCGATATTGCAGTTATGACAGCCATTTTTATACTACTTTTTACCTTGCGCTTTTGCGGCACGTTTTCTTTTTGTGGATTTTTTAGTTACCGAATATCCGAAGCTGCCCATTTTTTTACCCAAAGCATAATATTCACCATGGGCATAGGCAAAAAGCTTGCACTTATCAAGGCAAAGCTTACCGTCTTCCACATACTTATCATCCACAGCAACGGAAACTATATCCGCCAAAAACATATCGTGAGAGCCAAGCTCAATGACGTCCGTCACCTTGCATTCAAGGGACACGGGGCACTCCTTAACAGATACGGTATCTATATCAAAGCACGGCTCGGCAGTGAGGTTGGTTGCCGAAAACTTATCCACTTCCCTGCCGCTTTTTACTCCGCAAAAATCGGTAGCCTTTACCAAATCACCGCTCGGTACGTTTATGGTAAATACCCCGTTTTCCTTTATCAACCCGTAGGAATAGCGCTCTTTTCTCACGGAAATATAAGTCTTGGGCGGATGACTTGCCACGATGCCCGTCCAAGCCACGGTAAATATATTCTTATTGTCACCGCTTCCGCAGCCTACCAAAACCGCAGGCAACGGTGAGAGTAAAACCGAACCCTTCCATCTCTCTTTCAAAGCAAAACATCTCCTCTCTGCTCGTCTTACACTATGATACCATTTTTGGTTTTTCGTGTCAAGTTAAACGATAAAATTCAGTCTTACTCTTTTTAGAGGTTTTGTTGCCTAGGCAACAGAATGTTTGCCTTGCTTTTAGTATTATATAGGCGAACAAAACAAATAATATTCTCAGGAGGTTTATTATGACATTTAAAAAGTTTTTAGTATTACTTTTGGCGTTAGTTACCGCACTAAGCGTTTTATCCGCTTGCGGCGGTGATGGAAAAGAGACAGACAGCAAGGCGAACAGCGCAGCTTCGGAAGCTATAAGCGAAGAAGCGTCCGAGGAAAATTCCGATACTGTAAGTGAAGAAATTTCCGAAACTACAAGCAGTGAAGATTCCGAGACGGTGGACAATGACGGTTCCCAAGAAACGAGCAAAGAAGACGCTACCGATCCCGACGACAGCAATAAAGATCCCAACGGTTCCGAAAGCACACCCGAAGAGGACGTTAACGATGAAACGACTGCCCCTGCCGAAACTACCGAGGTTGACAGTTCCGTTATCGTAACAGACGACGTAGCTATCCGTATTGGCGGTCTAAAGGGCCCCACCACCATGGGTCTTATAAAGCTTATGCAGGATTTTGAAAACGGCAAGTCTGTTTGTGACTATGAATTCAAGGTAGAGGCCGCGGCTGATGCCATTACCCCTTTGCTTATAAAGGGCGAATTGGATATGGTTGCCATCCCAGCAAACGTTGCATCCGTACTTTACAACAAGACTAAGGGTGCCGTTCAGGTTTTGGGCATAAATACCCTCGGTGTTCTGTATATCGTACAAAACGGCGCAAGCATTGAGAACGTAAAAAACCTTAAGGGCAGAACCATTTATGCTACCGGCAAGGGTACCACTCCCGAATACACTCTCCGTTACATCCTTACGGAAAACGGACTTGACCCCGATAAGGACGTTACTATCGTGTGGAAGAGCGAAGCCACCGAAGTGGTTGCGGCAATGAAAAGCGGTACCGCTTCCGTTGCAATGCTTCCTCAGCCTTACGTGACCGTTGCACAAACACAGATACAAAGCCTTAACATCGTTTTGAACCTTAACGACGAGTGGGAAGCAATATGCGGCAAGAGCATGGTTACAGGTGTTACCGTTGTTCGCAAAGAGTTTGCAGAGGCTCATCCCGAACTTATAAAGGCTTTCCTCGGTGAATACAAGGCTTCCACCGAATATGTAGTTGAAAACCCTGCAGAGGTTGCACCTTTGGTTGAAGAAAAGATAGGTGTTAAAGCCGCCGTTGCGCAGACTGCTATTCCCTACTGCAACATCAAGCTTGTTACCGGCTCTGAAATGAAGTCTATGCTCAGCAACTATCTCGAGGTTTTATTTAACCAAAACGCTCAGTCTATAGGCGGAGCAATGCCCTCAGACGACTTCTATTATGAAGCTTAAAAACACAGTATTAAAAACCTCTGCCGTTCTGCTGGCGCTTTGCGCTTGGCAGACGGCAGTCTGCTATATAGATCTCCCCATACTGCTTCCCTCCCCGTTGGACGTGCTTAAAAGACTTACCACCATTTGGAAAGACGAGGGTTTTTTAAGCACCGTACTTTTCACCTTCGGCAGGATAATAAGCGGTTTCTTCAAAGGGTTTGGTTTAGGTATCGTGTTGGCGCTTATCGCAGGTAGATGGAAGATTGCGGAGCATCTTTTTTGGCCCTATCTTATAACGGTAAAATCCGTACCCGTCGCCTCGTTTATAATTATCGCTTTGCTGTGGATTTCTACCGAGGATTTAGCCTCTTTCATTTCGTTCCTAATGGTGCTTCCCATAGTTTACACCAACGTTTTGCAAGGATACGAAAGTATCGATAAGAAGAAAAAAGAAGCAGCCGAGGTTTTTGGGTTGTCATATCCAAAAAGGCTTGTCTATATTTATTTGCCCGCCATTAAGCCCTTTATTATTTCCGCCTGCTCAGTTTCCTTCGGATTGGCTTGGAAATCAGGTGTTGCGGCAGAGTTTATCGGACTTCCCGAAGGCTCGGTGGGAGAAGCTCTTTATTATTCCAAAATCTATTTTGAGACCGTGGATCTGTTCACATGGACTTTACTGCTCGTACTTTTAAGCGTATGCTTTGAAAAGATAATGGTTGCCGTTATAAAGCTTTGCTTTAAGGGGGTGGAAAAACTATGAGCTTTGTTAGCTTTGAAAAAGTTTCCAAAAGCTTCGGGGAAAAATCCGTACTTAAAGAGCTGTCGTTTTCTATTGAAAAAGGACAAGTTGTTTGCATAATGGGTCCGTCAGGATGCGGCAAAACTACGGTAGTTAACCTTTTGCTGGGGCTAATTAAGCCTGACAGCGGAACTATTAACGCTCCTGAAAAAGTCAGCGTTGTTTTTCAAGAGGACAGACTGTTTGAGGAGTTCTCCGCACTATCCAACGTGGCGGCGGTTGTACCGAAAACGGAAAGCAAAGATAAATGTGTGGCTATTCTTGAAGCCATGGATTTGGGCAGCGAGCTGAAAACGCCCGTAGCTAAGCTTTCGGGCGGCATGCAACGCAGAGTAGCCATAGCACGTGCTCTTGCAACAGAAGCCGATTTTTTCATCTTAGACGAGCCTTTTAAAGGTTTGGATGAGAACACCAAGGACGATGTTATAGAGTTCGTGAGGGGATATTTACGCGGTAAAACAATATTGCTGATAACCCACCAAACGGACGAAGCGGAAAAGCTTGGTGCTGACATGGTTTATATGGAAAAAGACGGCAGAATCAAGCCTTAAAAACTGAAACATTAAAGTGGCTGTGTTAAATGCATTTCGCATTTAACACAGCCACTCAGATTACTGACAAAGGCACAGAGCACGAAAAAGAAAGCAAACAAATACAATGAAGTAGAAAAATAAGGGGGCAAGCCTCCTTATTTTTCTGCATTTTGTTATATTTTTTCGTTCAAAACGAACCTCGGCTCACAGTA
>JAFQHW010000069.1 GCA_017397805.1 Clostridia bacterium
TACTGTGAGCCGAGGTTCGTTTTGAACGAAAAAATATAACAAAATGCAGAAAAATAAGGAGGCTTGCCCCCTTATTTTTCTACTTCATTATATTTGTTTGTCTTCCTTTTTCGTGCTCTGTGCCTTTGTCAGTGGTCTGAAAAAGCTCCGCGGTTTAAAACCGCGGAGCACTTATTGCTTTATTAAGATTAATTTATTTAACCTTCTTAGCAACTACAACGCCTGCCAAAGAAACAACTGCGAGAACTGCAAATACTGCAAGACCTGCGTCGCCGGTTTCAGGAGTGGTGCTGCCACTGTTGTCGGGAGTGGATTCGGGAGTAGATTCGGGAGCTGCTTCGGATTCTTCAGAAACATTGTCGTCACCGGATTCAACGGGAGCGGGATCTTCGGATTCAACGGGAGCTTGGGAAGGATCTTCAATGGGGTCTTCGGAAGGTTCATCAATGGGTTCGTCGTTAGCTGCTGCGCTACCGTAAACTTCGATTTCTTCGAACTGAACGATGTAGCCTCTCTCGTTTACATAGTAGAAGTTACCATAGTTCTCGCCGGGGTTAGAAGTGTCAAAAGTAACTGCAACGTACTGAGCGTTAACAGCGTCGAAAGTAACGTTTACGTTGTAATAAGGATCTCTGAGGTCGTTGCCGCCGGTGTTGAAAGCTGCGTTGGACTGTTCAGCGTTAGCAACTACGTCAAAAGACTTGTTGAAGGTAACGTCAGTGAAGTTAACACCGTCTTCGGAAACCTTAAGACCGGTTACGTTGAAGCCTCTGTTGTTGTAAAGCTTAACAACGCGGAAAAGAACGGAAGAAACACTGTTAACGGAACCGAGATCAACGGTCAAAGTGTAGATTCTGTTAGTGCCGCAGAGCTCAACTGTGGTGCCGGTAACGGAATCAGAGGTGATCATATCATCTTCGGTACCAACACGGTATTCACCGTCGGTAAGAAGAGCAGAGCCGGTGTACAAACCAAGATACTTACCGTCGTTGCCGGGGTTAACGCCGTCTTCGCATGTGCCGTTGTATGCGATTGTTTCGTCATCGGTAACGAGAGTGTAGGACTTGCCAGCTGCGAGGTTAGTGTCAGCTGCGCTTGCAGAAACTGCGAAGCAGCATGCTACCAAAACGCTTGCGAGGATAAATGAAATAAGCTTTTTCATCTTTTCTTTTTCCTTTCTTATTAAAAATTTGTGATGAAAATTGGTAGTTGATGGCAATAACCGCATCAACTTACCATATATTAGCATAATAGCTTTGAAATGTCAATATCTTTTTTTGTTTTTTTGTACTTTTGCGGTTAGTTTGTGCAGAAATCTAAATTTCATTCAGCAAAATTTTTCCAAGCTCAATAAAATCCTCTGCCACTGCCGCCGCGCCCGTATCAACAAGCTCTTGCTTGAATATACTGCCGTTAACTATTCCCACGCAGGGGACGCCGTTATCACGGGCGCCCTCCACGTCGTAGCATCTGTCACCTATCATCACGCAGTTATCGGCGGCGGCGCTTGCCATCTCCATAGCTTTTTTTACTATCTCACGCTTGCTCAGGTGGGCAGACGTAAAATCGGCGGCGGACACGTAATCAAAATATTTATCCACCTTCAAAAATCCCAAAACTATATTAACGAAAGGCAAAGGCTTGGAGGAAGCTATAAGCAAAACCTTGCCCTGTGACTTTGCTTTTTCAAAAAACTCTGCCGCGTTGGGGTAAAGACTGTTTTTGTATATCCCCTCAACTTTATAATGCTCTCTGTAAAGCCTTATGGTCTCGTCCACCCTTTCTTCCTCTACACCCGCGTAGGTCATAAAGGAATACCTTAGGGGCGGCCCCAAAAATTTAGCCATGGTGCGGCTGTCGGGTATGGGCACGCTTTGTTTTTCCAACGCGTAAACGGCGGAAGCGATAACCCCCGGCGCGGAATCGGTAACGGTGCCGTCCAAATCAAAAAGCAAATATTTTTTATCCTTCATATTAGTATCCCTCCGTCCGAAGAGATTATACCTCAAAAAGCAAATAAAAACAAGACGGGTGTTGCAAAAAAAAGGAATTTGATATATAATGCTCCCGAAGGCAGGTGTTTTATATGGAGCGCGGAAACAGAATATGCGTTATCGGCGGCGGTGCCGCGGGTATGATGGCGGCGTATTTCGCTTCTTGCGGCGGCGGAAAGGTGACTTTGTTTGAAAAAAATCCCTTTTGCGGCAAAAAGATAAATATAACCGGCAAAGGGCGCTGTAACCTTACCAATCAGTGCGACGTGCAGGAGTTTTTGCGTAACGTGCCTACCAACCCGCGCTTTTTGTACAAGGCGCTTAACAATCTGAACCCCGATGCCACCATGTCGCTTTTTGAAGCCTTGGGCGTCCCCTTGAAAGTCGAAAGGGGCAGGCGCGTCTTCCCCGTAAGCGATAGGGCGTCAGACGTATCCGCGGCACTTAAAAAAAGCTGTGACGACTGCGGTGTTAAAACGGAATATAAAAAGGTTCAAAGGGTGGAAACCGAGGACGGCGCGGTTTCTGCGGTGGTTTTGCAAGGGGGAAAGCGCATTGAATGCGATGCTTGCATAATAGCAACGGGGGGCGCATCCTACCCCAAAACGGGCAGTGACGGCGACGGCTACCGCATAGCCGAGGCGCTGGGGCACAGCATAGTTCCTCTGAAGCCTTCGCTGGTACCCTTGGTTACCGAAGACGAATGGTGCAAGGAGCTTATGGGACTTTCCCTTATAAACGTAAGGCTTAGTGTTTTTCAGGGCGAAAAAGAAAAGTTTTCCGAGCAGGGCGAGATGCTTTTCACCCACTTCGGTGTAAGCGGTCCTTTGGTTCTTTCCGCTTCTTGCCATATTAACGGTGAGGCACAGGCTTATATAGACTTAAAACCCGCCTTGGATGAAGAAACGCTGGACAGGCGCATTCTTCGTGATTTCGAAGAGCTTAAAAACAAGGATTTTGCCAACAGCTTGGGTGCGCTTTTGCCCCAAAAGCTGATTCCCGTTGTGGTAGCGCAAAGCGGTATACCTCCCCATAAAAAGGTGAATTCCATAACTAAAGAGGAGCGCCGTCGGCTGGTTAAACTTTTAAAAGGTTTAAGCTTTACGGTAATCGGCAAGCGGCCTATTGACGAGGCTATTATCACCTCGGGCGGCGTGTCCGTTAAGGAGATAAACCCTTCCACTATGGAGTCGAAGCTTGTAAAAGGCTTGTTTTTTGCAGGTGAGGTAATCGACGTAGATGCCTACACCGGCGGATACAATTTGCAGATAGCTTTTTCTACGGGCGCGCTGGCAGGGGAAAGCGCCGCGGAACAGACTGAATAACGTTGTCTTTGTTAGGGAATAGAAAAAATGGTCGAAACGGACACAAATCCGCCCGATAGGCGTACGTCGGTACGTCCGGGGCGGATTTTGTTCGTAGCAAAAAATATAAATTTAAATGGAAAAACTCGGCTATCCGAGTTTTCCCCTCGCTTTGGGAATGTCCTTTTTTGCGGTTTGGACTTTTTTACATCCCCTAATTAACTTCGTTATAGATTTCGCCCTTAGGCACTCCTCTGTCCCTGGCGGCTTTTTTTATGGCGTCCATTTTGGAAAAACCAAGAGTTATATAATGCTCCACGTGGGTGGGCACGTCCATATCCGCCCAAAAAGCATCGGATTTTACCGCTTCCTTGTCCGCACCCTCGATAATAAGGGCAAACTCACCCTTTTGTGGGATTATCCCTTGGGCTATCAAGTCAGGCAAGGATTTCAGGTTAGTGGGATATATCTGCTCGTTAAGCTTTGTAAGCTCGCGGCATACGGTTACCCGTCTGTTACCTAACTTGTCCAAAAGCTCTGCGGAATCCTTGGCAATGTCGTGGGGTGTGCAGTACACGATAGACGTTCTCTGCTCCTTGGCAAGGGCATCAAGTCTTGCTTGCCTTTCCTTGCCCTTGTCGGGCAAAAATCCTTCGAATACAAAACGCACCGACGGAAGTCCCGAAGCCGAAAGGGCGCACACTGCGGCACAGGGGCCGGGTAAAGGCACAACCTTAACGCCTGCCTCGTGGGCTTGGCGCACCGCCTCCTCACCGGGGTCGGAAACGGCGGGTGTGCCCGCATCGCTTATAAGGGCACAGCTTTCACCTGCGGTAATTCTGCCGACAATATATTTTGCGGTTTGTCTTTTGTTGTGCTCGTGGTGGCATACAAGCTCTTTTTTTATGTCAAGCAAAAACAAAAGCTTGCCCCCCACACGGGTGTCCTCACATACCACAAAATCCACGTCACAAAGCACCTCTACGGTACGGTTGCTTATGTCGCCCATATTGCCTATGGGGGTAGGCACAATATAAAGAATGCCACCCATAATTATACCTGCGCCTTCTTCTTGTGCTTTTGACGGCGCAAGAACAAATAGAACTTAGGCATACTGTTTACAAGGAAGTTTTTAAGTCCGTTCCTTGCGGCGCTGTACTTATCATGTATCCATACGCGGCGCTTGTAGCTGCCTACACTGCGCTGGGTGATAGCCTTATCTAAACGCTTTTCCATCCTTGCACCGCGTTCACCGCCTATTTTGTACGCCTTCTTGTACTTCTTAACGTAGTGCATAAAATACGCTTCTATAAACAGGACCTCGTGCTCGGGGAAATCGGGTTGAACCAAAGGCACGCGGGTATCGGGTGAGATGACCTCGGGCAAAAATCCCGCTTCTTTTGCTATATCGTGAAGCTTCGTGCCGGGGTAGGGATAGAAAATATTGGGGATAACTCTGTCGCTCTTCATCTTAGCGTTAAGCTTAATGGTCTTTAGGGCGCGGTGGATGGTTTCGTAGGGCAGACCTATAATGTTATAGGTAAGCTGAGCAATGCCGTACTTGTGGAACCACTGACTGCAGTTTATCATCATCTCGTCCGTCTGGAAACGCTTGAGGTACTTAAAGCGCATTTCCTGGTCGCCGCTTTCCAAACCCATGTCTATGGTGTAAAAGCCCGCTTCCTTCATCTTGCGAACGGTATCCTCGGTAAGTATGTCAAAACGGATGTTGCCCGTACAAGGCAGATGGATCTCCTCCTTGTACAGCTCGATAAACTTATCAAACCAATCGGGGAACATATTGAATATGGCATCGCGGAAATTTATATATTTGATGTTGGGGTATTTGGAAAGCAGAGTTTTAAGATATAAAATAGCGTTTTCGGGACTGCGGAAACGCGCGTATATCTTTTTGTTGGGGTATACCTTGCGGAAGTTGCCGTTGCCGCAGTAGGTGCAGTTGTAGAAGCAGCCGCGGCTTACTACAACTATCGCCGTATCTACCTTAACGCTTTCCAAATTAGCGTAATCGAACAGGTCAAAATCGGGTATGGGCAGTCTGTCCAAATCGGCAAACAAGGGGCGTACCGGGTTCTTCTTAACGGTGCCGTCGGGCATCTTGAACCACATGCTTTCGGTGTTCGTGTAATCTTCACCCGCAGACATTTTATCGCAAAGCTCCAAGTCGGCATACTCGCCGTCGCCTATACAGATACAATCCACACCTTCAACGGCAATAACCTCATCGGGCACCAAGGTGCAGTGATAGCTGCCGCAGGTTATAAACACGTTGGGATAAACCTCTTTAGTCCATTTTATATATTGCTTGCAATCGGGGAAAGCCGTCGTACGGATGGAAAAGCCTATTACGTCAAACTCGCCCTTCTCGCGCAGTTTGCTTTTAAAACTTTCTTCATCGTGCAGGTAAAGAAGGTGCAAAAGAGATACGCTGTGTCCCGCTTGCTTGAGCACTGCGGAGATGGAAGCAAGTCCCTCACTGTAATTACCGCCCGTCTGCTTACCCTTTAAATCTCTGTCGGTATAATCGGGGTAAACCAGCAACATTTTTGCCTTTCTGCCTTTTAAATCAACCATATATAATACCTTGCCTTTCTACTTAGCATCAAACCAGCTCTTGCCTACATGGGCATCCGCCACCAAAGGCACCAGTAGCTTTACGGTGTTTTCCATTTTTTCTTTCAATATCTGTGCGGCTTTTTCAGCTTCATCTACGGGAGCCTCTACGATAAGCTCGTCGTGTATCTGAAGGATAAGCCTTGCCTTGAGGTTTGCGGCTTTTAGGGCGGCATCCGTATCCACCATTGCTTTTTTAATTATATCTGCCGCCGCACCTTGTATGGGGGTGTTCATCGCCACACGCTCGCCAAAGGCTTGCAGATTCTTGTTCTTTGCGCTAAGCTCGGGGATATATCTGCGCCTTCCGAAAATAGTGCTTACGTAGCCGTCGGCTTTGCCTTTTTTAACTGTGGCATCCAAATAATCGCGGATGGCAGGGTGCTTTTTGAAGTACGCGTCTATATAATCCTGCGCCTCCTTACGGCTTACACCTATATCCTCCGCCAAGGAAAAGGCACTTATGCCGTAAACAACACCGAAGTTAACCGCTTTCGCTCTTTTTCTGAGCTCCTCGCTTACCGCCATCCTGGGCACACCGAAAACAGCCGCCGCCGTGGTGGAGTGTACATCTTCGCCGTCGCGGAATGCGCCTATCAAATTTTCATCGCCCGAAAGATGGGCAAGCACGCGAAGCTCTATTTGAGAATAGTCTGCATCTATAAGCACCATACCCTCGTCAGCCACGAAGAATTTGCGGAATACCTTGCCCAAATCGGTGCGGACGGGTATGTTCTGCAAATTAGGCTCGGTGGAAGAAAGTCTGCCCGTCATGGTAAGGGTTTGCTTGAAGGTGCTGTGTATTCTTCCGTCTTTTTCGCTTATAACTTTAACAAGTCCGTCGGCGTATGTGCTTTTCAGCTTAGAGAACTGACGGTAGCTTAAAATCAAATCTATTATGGGGTGATGTCGGCGCAATTTTTGCATAACGTCCGCATCCGTTGAATATCCGCTTTGTGTCTTTTTAAAGTGGGGTAACCCCAGCTTTTCGAAAAGTATTACCGAGAGCTGTTTGGGAGAGTTTATGTTGAATTCTTCGCCCGCCAATGCAAATATGGCTTCCTCAGCCTCCGCCATACGTTCCGACAGAAACGCCGAGTACTCCACAAGCCCTTGTCTGTCCACCTTAAAGCCCGTTTTTTCCATTTCCAGAAGCAAGGCGGAAAGCTTAAGCTCCGTGCGGTATAGCTGCAGCTGACCCGCTTCCGCCGCCGCGGAAACAAGTGCTTCCTCCAAAGCCGGCAACATAAGGGTTTCTGCCTCTGCATCTTTTTCGCCGTCAAAAAGTCCTATGGCTTTTGCGGCTTTTACGGGACTGCTTTGCCCGCCCTCAAAGGGCTTTACTATATAGGCAAGCAGGGAAATATCAGCCAAAGGCGATTTTATTTCAAAGCCTAAAGGGGCGCACTTTTCGCCTGCTTCCTTGTAGCTCCAAAATACGGCTCTTTTTTCTACTGCGCCGAAAAACTCCTCGCTTTCCGTATCAAGCTCAAAGCGTAAGTTGATGCCTTTGCCGTCCGTGGCAAAAACTGCGTTGTCGCAAACGTATATATACACCTTTTCGGCACTTTCAAAGCTTTTATGTGCGCTTTTACTTTGCATTTCCTTAAATTCTTCTTTTTTAACCGTGGGGGCGCTTTCATCTGTCCTCAGCTTCAGCCTTTCCGCAATTCCGCTAAGCTCAAGACGGCGGCAAAGCTCCAAAAGCTCCTTATCCTTGCGCTCGATAAGACAATCGCTCACCTTAACGGAAAGGGGAACGTCCTTGTATATTTTTGCCAACTCAAAGCTTAAAAACGCATTTTCTCTGTCAGCTCTAAGCTTTTCGCCCACACTGCCTTTTATGCCGTCGGCGGCATCGTAAACGCCCTTTAGGCTTCCGTGTTCCGATATAAGCTTCAATGCGCCTTTTTCACCTATCCCCTTAACGCCGGGGATGTTGTCACTGCTGTCACCCATAAGCGCCTTAACGTCAACAAAAACCTCCGGCTGTATGCCGTACTTTTCGTTAAAAGCGGCGCGGTCGAAAATCTTGGTCTCGTTGGTAGCGGCAAGATACACGGTGGTGCAGTCGTTTATAAGCTGAAGGCTGTCCTTATCGCCGGTTACTATAACGCATTCAAAGCCTTCCCCGCAAGCCTCCTTCGCCAAGGTGCCCAATATATCGTCAGCCTCATAACCCTCTTTTTCCAACACTTTAAGTCCCAAAAACTCTGCCGCTTGCTTGGCATAGGGAAGCTGTGCCGCCAAATCGTCGGGCATCCCGTGGCGGTTTGCCTTATAAGACTCGTACATTTTATGCCTGAAGGTTGGTGCTTTAAGGTCGAAAGCCACCGCACCGTATATTGCATCCTCGCACATTTTAAGGTTTTTGAGGATAATATTTATAAATCCGTAAACCGCGTTCGTGGGGATGCCGTCAGCCGTGCTTAGGGGGCGGATCCCGTAATAAGCTCTGTTAAGTATGCTGTTACCGTCAAAAACTACTATTTTAGCCACGGCTTGCCCTACCTCTCCAAATTAATTAAACTATGTTACCATTTTTTTTGAAATTTGTCAACAAAAAGTCCTTGCAAATCCCTTAATTATTTGATATAATTGCCCCATAAAAGGTAAAAAATACTTTAGGAGGTATATTTTATGGAACTTAAAGGCACAAAGACAGAAAAGAACTTGTGGGAAGCGTTTGCGGGCGAAAGTCAGGCAAGAAACAAGTACACTTATTTTGCATCCGTTGCAAAAAAAGAAGGCTACGAGCAGATTGCTGAGATTTTCCAGAAAACCGCCGATAATGAGAAAGAACACGCAAAGCTTTGGTTCAAGGCTTTGGGTGAGTTAGGCAACACTTCCGAAAACTTGCTCCACGCCGCTGAAGGTGAGAACTACGAGTGGACGGATATGTACGACCGTTTTGCAAAGGACGCTGAGGAAGAAGGCTTTAAGGCACTTGCGGCTCAGTTCCGTATGGTTGCGGCTATTGAGAAGAGCCACGAAGAACGCTATCGCAAGCTTCTTAACAACGTGGATATGCAAGCAGTATTTGAAAAGGCAGAGGAAACCATGTGGGAATGCCGTAACTGCGGTCACTTGGTAATAGGCAAAAAGGCACCCGGCGTTTGCCCCGTTTGCGCTCATCCTCAAAGCTTCTTCGAAGTAAGAAAAGAGAATTATTAAGACATAAGCGGACGGGTTCTTCCGTCCGCTTTTGCTAAAACCGTAAACAAAAAGAAAATAACCCTTGACCGTCAACATCGACAATCAAGGGTTATTTTCTTTCTGTCTTAGTATCTAACTTCATTGGTTACCTCTCTTTCTTCGTATAAGCTTTGTTTTTAATTTTTATCAAAAATCTTTTGCCGCAATCTATTTTAACCTTTGTTAATTTTCTTGATAAGTCAAGAATACTATCGGCAATCTTTTCGACGTTCTTATTAAAAACAACGCTTGTGGTGGAAAGCTTCGCACCGTTATCTGCAACAAGCGCACCGTTTTCTATTTGGCTTTTGCCATCACGGTGATTCTACCTGCCCGTTGCTTTTGGTGCTTCGTTTAGTGTGTACATTGGACTCACCCTTCCTTCCTGTGGCTTTATATTAACATATATCAACCCCAAATGCAATATGTTTTTTATACAAATCTACTTAAAATTTTTAGTGCAAAAGGTAGAATGTTGGTTACTTTGACCTAAACGTAGCAAAAAACTATTGACATATAGAGATGCATTTGTTAAACTATACGTGTTGGGGCTTTTTGGTTTCGGCGTTTGCCGTAAAAAGCCCCTTTATTCTTGTCTGAAAGGGGTGGGGCAAATGCCTAACAAGGCGTATCTTGAAATAACCAACGTGTGCAATTTGTCTTGCAGCTTTTGCCACGGCACAAGCCGACCGCCCCGTTTTATAACGGAGGAGGAATTCACCGCCGCCGCCAAAAGACTGCGCCCTTTTGCGGATTATCTGTATTTTCATCTTATGGGCGAGCCGTTGTTGCACCCGTCATTGGGACGCTTTTTCGAGATAGCGGCAGACCTTGGCTTCAAGGTCATACTTACCACCAACGGCACCCTGCTTAAAGTAAGGGAAGCGGTGCTTCTGTCAGCGCCCGCCTTGCATAAGGTAAGCATATCTCTGCATTGCTACGAGGTCAACTCTATGGGGAAAAGCCTTGATGAGTATTTGGGTGATTGCTTTGATTTTTGCGAGAAGGCGGCGGATAGGGGAATTTATGCCGTTATGCGGCTTTGGAATATTGGCGGTGAGGATAAGCTTAACCAAACCATTCTCGGTGCCATGCACCATAGGTTTGACGGGCAGTGGGAGGAGCGTTATTCGGGCTACCGTCTGGCGCACCGAATATTTCTTGAATGGGGCAACCGCTTTGATTGGCCCGATATTAACGGCGAGTATAAGGGGGATGCCCATTCCTGCTACGGACTTCGCAATCAAATAGGGGTGCTGTGTGACGGAACGGTGGTGCCTTGCTGTTTGGATGCGGAGGGTGCGATTCCCTTGGGAAACATCTTTGATGCGGATATACAAGAGATACTTGCCGCACCGCGGGCAATAAACCTGAAGCGTTCTCTTGAAAACCGCCGCGTGTGTGAGGAGCTTTGCCGACGTTGTGGATACGGAATGGACAACTTCAAATAAAAAAATACAGGGCGCTTTTTTAATGCACCCTGTATTTTTATCTATTACATTAAATATTTTTCGTAGCCTTTAACGTATTCTCCGTTTAAGATACGCTCGCACCACTCGCTGTTGTCAAGATACCAGCGGATGGTCTTTTTTATACCCTCGGCAAACATGGTTTCGGGCAACCAGCCTAAAGCTTTGCTTATCTTTTCGGGATCTATTGCATAACGCAGATCGTGACCTTTTCTGTCGGTAACGTAGGTGATAAGCTCCTCGCCCACACCCAATTCCTTGCAGATGAGCTTAACTATATCAATATTGCGCATCTCGTTATGACCGCCTATATTGTAGGTCTCACCTACAACGCCGTTTCTTATGATCAGATCAATAGCCTTGCAGTGATCTTCCACGTACAGCCAATCTCGAACGTTTATACCCTGACCGTAAACGGGCAATTTTTTGCCTGCGCGGGCGTTTACTATCATAAGTGGGATAAGCTTTTCGGGGAACTGATAAGGACCGTAGTTGTTGGAGCAACGGCTGATGGTAACGGGTAGTCCGTAGGTTCTGTGATAAGCCTTAACCAGCAGATCCGCCGATGCCTTAGAGGCGGAATAAGGGCTGGAAGCGTTAAGAGGCGTGGTTTCCGTAAAGAACAAGTCGGGGCGGTCTATGGGAAGGTCGCCGTAAACTTCGTCTGTGGATACCTGATGGAAACGCTTTACGCCGTACTTGCGGGAAGCATCAAGAAGCACTTGAGTACCCATTACGTTGGTCTGCAAAAAAACGTCGGGATTCTCTATGGAACGGTCCACGTGGCTTTCCGCCGCAAAGTTTACCACTATGTCAAAGCTATACTTTTCAAACAAAGAATAGATCGCATCTCTGTCGCAAATATCTGCCTTAACAAAGGTGAACTTGGGATTTTTTGCGGCTTCTTTCAAGTTTTCGGGGTTGCCTGCATAGGTAAGCTTATCAAGACAAATAATGTTGTCGTCGGGATGCTTTCCAAGCTCGTAATAAACGAAGTTCGCGCCTATAAAGCCGGCGCCGCCGGTTACAAGTATATTCATAAACAAACCGTCCTTTAATATTTAAGTTTTCCGTTGGCTACGGTCTTGAGGTGTACACCGTAAGGGCTGGAGCCGTATTTCTTTGCGTTCTCAAGAAGTTGTTCTTCCGTAAGCCATTTGTTGCGGAAAGCGATCTCTTCCGGGGCGGAAATCTTTATCCCCTGTCTTTCCTCGATCATCTTAACGAAGTTTGCCGCATCCATAAGGCTTGCTATAGTGCCCGTGTCAAGCCACGCAAAGCCTCTGCCCAGCAGTTGGACGTTAAGACGCTTCTCCTTCAGATACATATCCATAAGGCTGGTGATCTCCAGCTCGCCTCTGGCAGAAGGGGTGACCTTTTCAGCCAGATCGCTTACGCCCTTGGGGCAGAAGTAAAGTCCGGTTATGGCGTAATTGGATTTAGGGTTCTTAGGCTTTTCTTCTACGGAAAGTACGTTGTTATTATCGTCAAACTCCACTATACCGTATCTTTCGGGGTCGTTAACGTAATAGCCGAAAACGGTGGAAATATCTCTCTCCTCCGCGTTCTCAACGGCTTTTCTAAGCAAACCGCGGAAGCCGTTGCCGTAAAATATATTGTCACCCAATATCATAGCGCAAGCATCGTTACCGATAAATTCCTTGCCTATGATAAAGGCTTGCGCCAATCCGTCGGGGGAGGGTTGCACCGCATAGCTTAAGCTGATGCCGAACTGCGTACCGTCGCCCAAAAGCTGTTTAAAACGGGGAGTATCGTCGGGGGTGGAAATAATAAGTATATCCTTAATATTTGCGTGCATAAGAGTAGATAAAGGGTAATAGATCATAGGCTTATCGTAAACAGGCAAAAGCTGTTTGCTCGTAACCAAAGTTAATGGGTAAAGCCTTGTACCCGCACCGCCTGCTAAAATTATACCTTTCATACTTCCTTCTCCTTAACAAACTTTCCTGCGTGTAGTTTATCACAATAAATTTTTTATGTCAAGCGCAGATATGCATTTCCTTTTTGATATTGACGGTTTTCGACAAGCTTTTTGCTCCCTTTAAGCTATAATGCCTGAAAAGGTGTTGTTTTCAATGAAAAAAACAGAGCTAAAAAAAGCGTTAAGCTTGGTTCTCTTGCTTGCAAAAAAATATAAAACTCAGATTATAGCCTTCGCCGCGGTGTTTATCTTCGGTATCGTCCCCTTGGGAAATGGGTATCCCTTCGGCTTTGCTTTGTATATTGCCATGGATAGCTATATAGGCTTAGGGTTTGGAGCATTGTGCCTTTCCACCGTGGTGGGCGACGGCCCTCTTATGGGGATATCCGTTGCCATAGGTCTTTTCGCCTACAAAAAGCTGTGGGAGGGTAGCCGCCAAAAGCCTTATGCCAAGCCTTTGGTAGCTCTTACGGCTATGAGCTTTATATGGGTGTCGGGGATA
Source organism: Clostridia bacterium (assembly GCA_017397805.1). GTDB lineage: Bacteria > Bacillota > Clostridia > Oscillospirales > CAG-382 > SIG636. The sequence continues at coordinate 13,041 of JAFQHW010000069.1, forward strand.
GGCAACGGTGCTTATACCATGGCACAGTCTGCATCCTGGCTGGTTATAACACCGCTTTTTACGATGCTGTACAGCTTTGCTCTTGACTCGGAATGCAAAAAAATAATGCGCCACGGCGGTTTTTCTGCCATGGTGTTTACCGTAATGCTTTTTGTGGGCAGATTGTCGCCCTTTTTATGGTTTTCCTACGGAATGACTTTGCTCATAGCCTTTTCGGCGGCTGTAAAAGGCGGTATGCTTTACGGCGGACTGTACGGCTTTTTGGCGGGGCTTAGCCTTGGTACGGGCGGCGCCGCGATAGGCGGAGTAACGGCGTTCGTTTGCGGTTTGTTTTCCGTGGTGTCGGAAAAATGCGCTTTACTGTGCGGAACCGTGGCGGGATTTTGTACGGGTTTTTATTTCTTTGGACTTAAAAACGGTTTTTCTTTGTTTTTCTCCTTTGTTGCGGCGGGGATAGCTTATTTTGCGTTAAAGGACAAGCTGGTTCTTTTGCCTTTTGAAACTATCCCCGTTAACCCTCACGTTAAGGAACGGTCGGACTCAGGCTTTGCGGAAGCGTTCTTCGCCATATCTCAAACAGCAAGAAAAAACGCACCCCACGAAAGCGAAGCCATAAGGACTGCCGACCAATATGCGGGCATCTCCACGTTGCTTACTGCCGCCGAGGAAAAGCGAATAACGGAGGAACACACGGACGAGGCACTGTCTTCAAAAGCCGCCGCCTTGCTTTTCGGAGCCGGTGTAAGGGCAGAAAGCATTAAGGTTACGGGGGGCAGAAAAAAACTGCTTATTGCGGAAAACGTGGAGGTGGACAGATTGGCTTTAAGCTCTGCGGAGCTTAAACAGCTTATGTCCGTCGCCTTGGGCTGTACCATGAAGGAGCCTGTTTTTCAGCCGTGTTCCGAGGGGGTTCGGCTGGTTATGGAAAGCGCGCCGCGCTTCCGCATAGAATGCTCTCGCAACGGATGTCCAAAAAAAGGGGAGGAGATAAGCGGGGATACCGTCAGCTTTTTCAGCGGAGAGGGTGGGTACTTCTACGCCCTGATAAGCGACGGTATGGGCAGTGGCAAGGCGGCGGCGGAATGCTCCCGATTGGCTGGGATGTTCTTGGAAAAGCTGCTTTCCGCAGGGGCAGACCGAAGGGCGGCGCTGTCACTGCTTAACGGCTTTTTGGCATCCAGAAAAGACGAGGTCTTCGCAACCGTCGACCTTTTTGAAGCGGATCTATATACGGGCAAGGGCGTGCTTGTAAAGGCAGGCGCCGCCCCTTCGTTTATAATGCGCGGAGACGCTTGCCGCAGGCTTGAAAGTGCCACCGCACCGGCGGGTATAATAAGGGACGTAAGGGCAGAGCAATTAAGCTTTGAGCTTATGGACGGCGATACGCTTATTATGGTTTCCGACGGCATTTCGGGAGAGGGTGGCTGTGAAGAAACGGAAGCACTTCTTTCAAAGCTTAAAGAAGAACGCTCTACCGCCGTTTTAGCCGATACGCTCCTTGCTCACGGGGCAAGATGCACAGGCAATAAGGATGATATGAGCGTTTGCGTCATTAAGGTGATAGCGGCGTAAAACAAAGCCACCGATTCGCTCGGTGGCTCAGATTACTGACAAAGGCACAGAGCACGAAAAAGAAAGCAAACAAATACAATGAAGTAGAAAAATAAAGGGGCAAGCCTCCTTATTTTTCTGCATTTTGTTATATTTTTTCGTTCAAAACGAACCTCGGCTCACAGTACAAAGTACAGTTCTCGCCTCGGTTCGTCTTGTCTGCGCTCTTTCTCAGCACTCTGCCAAGCTGATGACAA
>JAFQHW010000070.1 GCA_017397805.1 Clostridia bacterium
CCATGCCTCCACCCAAATGCAACAGCATAGCGCTGACGGTGTAAAGCTAATGCGTTCAATGGGCATAAGCCGCGTTGTCCTGGCAAGAGAGTCAACCAAGGAAGATATTGCCGCGGTTGTTGCTTCGGGGATGGAAACAGAAATTTTCGTACACGGTGCGCTTTGTGTATCTCAAAGCGGCGGATGCCTTATGTCTTCGTTTATCGGGGGCAGAAGCGGTAACAGGGGCGAGTGTGCCCAGCCTTGCAGACAATGTTATGGCGGCAAATATCCCCTTTCCTTAAAGGATATGTGCTTGGCAAAGCACATACCCGAAATCATTAAATTGGGCGTAGACTGTCTTAAAATAGAAGGCAGGATGAAGAGCGCGGAATACGTCTACGAGGTGGTAAGCATATACCGTCGTTTGATAGACGAAAACCGTTCCGCAACCGATTCGGAGATGAAAAGGCTGACGGATGCTTTTTCCCGCAGTGGATTTACTCAAGGTTATTTCGTCGGCAAGGTCGGTAAGGATATGTTTGGCGTGCGCACTCAGCAAGACAAGGATAACAGCCGCAATGCCAACATAAACACAGAAGAAAAAAAGCTTGAAGTTAATATATACTGCAGCATAAAGAAAAATGAGCCTTCCGTCATAACGGCGTACTGCGGTGATCGTTTTGCCACTGTTAGGGGCGCTGTTCCTCAAGAGGCAATTAATCGCCCGCTATGCTTTGAAGAGCTTGTTGCGCGCCTTTCAAAAACGGGCGCTACGCCTTTCGCAGCTAAGGTAGAGGCAGAACTTGATGAAGGGCTTATATTGCCCATGTCGGCTATAAATGAGCTTAGAAGAAGCGTGCTTGATAAATTGGCAAAAGAAATTATATATGCCAATATGCCAAAGCGTGCTTTGGCAAGAAAAGAACTGCCGGAGCTAAGGAAAAAAGGAGAAGCCGCGGCGCCTATCCTCGTTGCCCGCTTTGAAGGCGGCACCCCCTCCGAAAGAGTGCTTAAAGAGGCGATGCGACGATGTGTAAGGGTAGAATTGCCATTATGGGCAGACGTTCCCGCGTGGGCGGTGGACGACAGGCTTTCTCTTGTGTTGCCCCGTACGATCTTCCCCCGCAACAAAGCGGCAGTAAATGCTTTGCTTAAAAAGGCGCAGTCTGTGGGAGTAAGAGATTTAACTGTTTCCAACTTCGCCCATCTTGAGTATTGCGGCGGTTTCGTCATTCATGGGGATTATCCCCTCAACGTAACGAACAGCTACACGGCGAACGTGCTTAAAAATATGGGTTTTCACAGCCTTTGTGTTTCGCCCGAGATTAATCCCGCCCGTGTTCGGTGTGAAAACTCAGCTTATATTATATACGGCAAAACTCCGCTTATGCATACCGAAAGTTGTATTATCTCCAACGTAACGGCTTGCAGAAAAAAAGGTGTTTGCAAGGCGGAGCTTAGGGATAAAACCTCGGCGGTTTTTCCCGTAATAAGAGAGTACGGTCACCGCAATATTATATACAATTCGGTACCCACCTATCTTATAGATAAGCTTGACTCACTTAAAGGTGTAAACGAATATATACTTATGTTTACGGATGAAAGCGAAGAAGAGATATTGTCGGTTTTCAAAGCCGTTGATGAACGAAAAGCGCCTGTAGGTGCATATACCCGCGGAGGACTTAAAAGAGAGGGGAGCGTGTTCAGATAATGAAGGTTTGCGTTGTCGGATTAGGTGGAAACAGCCTTTTTTTCGGCGTTGACCATTTCCATAAAGAGGGTGAAACCGTATCCTCTCACAGCTTCTTTTCCGAGCCGGGCGGTAAAGGCTATAACCAAGCAGTTGCCGCCGCAAGGTTGGGAGCGGAAACGTCTTTTATCGGGGCATTCGGCAGGGACGTTAATTCCCACCAATGTATAGAGCTTCTAAAAAACGAGGGAATAATTCCTCTCGTAGCATATAAGGACGTGCCTTGCGCTTGCGCTTGTATTTTAACGGACAAGGACGGCGAGAACAGAGTTACCGTGTACGGCGGAGCCGCCGCCTTGCTTGACGAAAATGATATAGAAAAATTTGAAGACGATATTGCAAGCTCGGATATTCTGATTTTGCAAAACGAGGTGTCCGCAAGCGCCAACAAAAAAGCTTCTGAAATAGCAAAAGCTCATGGGGTTTACATAATGTTTAACCCTGCTCCCGCGGTGGACGTGGACAGAGCGTTGTTGCTTAATGCCGATATAATAACCCCCAATCTTCACGAAGCGCAAACGCTGTTTGGCGAGGATTACAAAAAAGGAATGGCAGAGAAAGGCGTAAATAGGGCAGTGGTTACCTTGGGAAGTAACGGTGCGGAGCTTTTGGAAAACGGAGAGTGGAAGCACGTCGCCCCCTATAAAGTAAAAGCCGTTGATACTACGGGTGGCGGCGATTGCTTTAACGGAGTCTTGGCGGTAGGTATGAAGCTATACGAAGGCTTGTATGAAGCCTGCGATTTTGCGGCGCTTGCCGCGTCGGTGGCTGTCAGCAGACCTCACGCAGTAGAGGCGATGCCCTATATTAGTGATATTTTTTCAAAAAAACAGTAAAAAAACTTGGTAAAACTGGAAAACATCTATTGCAAAATAGTAAAAAGGGTGGTACAATAGCCACAGGATGTGTAAATTCGCGTAAAAATATAAGGATACGAAAGGGGTATTCAGTTTTGGAGTACAAAAACATTACCAATTACAAGGACGCGGCTAAGGATTTTATCGAGAATGAGAAGCAGTTCCATCTCGGCGTTATCCCTACAGAGCAGTCCAACCCTCGCACAAGAAATCTTAGCGCTACTATAGCAAAGGACACTTCCGAAGGTATAAAGACTATACTTTCCGCTGACCTTGATATAGGCGACGTTGCCGCTAAAGCGTTTGAAACCGAAAACTTTAAGGATTTGGTTAAGGACATTAAGCGTTGTATGGACCAACGTAAGAAGTTTGTTTTCTCCAGCGTTGGCGCATCCGGCAGAATGGCTATCCAGCTTGACGGCGCTTGGCGTTTGTTCTGGAACTCTTTGGTTTCCAAGATTCCCGTTAAGGCTCAGACCTTCCTTGAAATATGTGAATGCTGCAACAGCTTTACCACCGGCGGTGATAGAGCGCTTGTTCGTTCCGTTGAGAATTTTGAAGACTTTATGACCTTCGGTGCCCGTCAGGTTGTTGATGCAGGCATCGGTGAAGGTGACGTACTTATAGGTCTTGCAGAGTGTGGTCTTTCCGCAAGTATTAACGGCTCCGTAATCGAAGCTGATAAGCGCGGTTGTACAACCTATTATCTCTACTGCAATCCCAAGGAAATCCTTTGCGAGCATCTTGAAAGAGTTCGTAAGGTATTTGCAAGACCCAACATTAAGCCCATCAGCATTTTCGTTGGTAACATGGCAGTTTCCGGTTCTACCAGAATGCAGGTTACTACCGTTGAGCTTCTTACCGCAGGCGCAGCACTTGAAATCGCTGCAGGTCAGTGGCTTAAAGAAAACCTTACCGAAGATGAATATAAGGTTGTAGGCGTTCCCGCTCTTACCGCTGCTGAATATGCAGAAGAGTTCAAGAAGCTTCGTGATACTCTTTCCAGCGGTGCGGCTCTTGAAGGTCTTACCAAGGCAGTTGAGCTTGAAACAGCTACTTATAACGCAAACGGTCTTATTACGTATCTCTCTCACGATTATCTCCTCGATATGATGACAGATACTACCGAAAGACAGCCTACCTTTACCTTGCCTCCTTTCAGAAAGTTCAACGATACTGAAAGCGCGGTAAGCTGGGCATACGTTAAGGATCCCCTTTATCCCAACGGTGTTGCATGGCAGCACGTATTCCGTCGTCCCATCAAGGGTCTTGACTGGACAGTTGAGGATTATAAGGAAATGGAAGCTACTCCCGCAATTATTGCTAACCCTCCTAAGGTTGGTTCCGAAGAGGTTGAGCAGTACTGCATCGGTAACGAATCCGATCCTTCCCGTTACAGCCGCAAGCCCGCTAACCTTATCCTTATGGATATCAATGGCTCTGCTGACAAGGATTGTCTTGCATGGTACAATAAAGAGCTTCCCAACTACGGCGGCGGCGCAGTTATCCGTATAGGCCGTATCCCCGAAGGCAAGATAGCTGATAACGAAATTTATATTCCCGTTGACGTTCCTCAGACTTGCACCGAGCTTCTTTCCCACCTTATGATTAAGCTGGCGTTCAACCTTCTCAGTACCGCTACCATGGCTAAGATGGGCAAGGTATGGTCTAACTGGATGATCCAGGTTCTTCCTACCAACAAGAAGCTTATCGACAGAAGCGTTCGCGTAATTGCTGAGCTTGCTAAGATCGATTATCAGACCGCTTGTGAAGAATTCTTTAAGTCTTATCTTAACAGAAAGCCCGAAGACGAGTACAGAGAATCCTACGTTGTAGAAACTCTTAAGAGACTTGGCTTCGACCCTAACGCTGATATTAAATAATTAAAGCTTAGAGTTATAAATATAAAGCACTGCCTCTCCCATGAGAAGCAGTGCTTTTTGTCCGTACTAACGGTTTAAATAATAAATCATATAAGTCAGATATCCGGCAAAGCTTATCCATAGCAAATAGGGAATCTGCAATCCCGCTGCAAGCTTGCTTACACGCTTGAAGAACGCAACCATAACGATGCTGACCGCCAACAGTACGAGAAGCCACCAGAAAGCAAAGCCAAAATTGCGCAGATTAAAGAAAATGATGCTCCACGCAAAATTGATTGCCAAATCAAAACAATAAAGATACAAGGCGGATTTTGCATCCTTGGGGTGCTTATCTCTGTTAAGATAAACAAGCGCCGCGCCTATCCCCAAAAGTGTGTATAAAACCGTCCATACTATAGGAAAAACTATGGCAGGCGGAGTAAGGGGCGGCACCTCTATATCGTCAAATATATTATTGCTGTTTCTGGTCAGAAACGCGGCAAGCCCACCTACAGCCCAAGCCGACAACAGGGCAATACCGTAAACTTTTGTCTTTTTAGACATATATAAATCACCTCGGTGATATTATATACGCTAAACGTGTAAAAAATACTAAAAACAAAAATGTGAGAGACGAAGCTCTCACATTTTTGTTCAAGCTGATGACAAACCTTGTCATCAGCTTGGCAGAGTGCTGAGAAAGAGCGTAGACAAGACGAACCGAGGCGAGAACTGTACTTTGTACTGTGAGCCGAGGTTCGATTTGAACGAAAAAATATAACAAAATGCAGAAAAATAAGGAGGCTCGCCTCCTTATTTTTCTTCTTCATTATATTTGTTTGTTTTATTTTTCGTGCTCTGTGCCTTTGTCAGTGGTCTGAACAAAAATGTGAGAGACGAAGCTCTCACATTTTTGTTGTATTTTATTAATAAATTACCGGATACAAATTGATGCCGGAGTAAATTGCTTCAACGTTCCAAGTTTCAGCGGCAAAGTTAATGGCACCGTTTGTCAAGTAAACGTCGATGGAGTCAACGTTTGTCTTAACTACATTGAATGTTAAGGTGTAAACGCCTTCGCTTACTTCAACGGGATTAACTGCGTTAATTGCTATATTGGTAATGCCTGTGGTGTACTGGCTGAATACGTAAAGTCTGTCAGCAAAATCGGCGGTGTTGGCATTAACGGTAAGAGTTACCGTTGCATAGGTGTTGCCAACTTCTACGGATGCGTCCGTAATGATTATAACTCTCTCAACGAACTTAGCGGTAAGAGTGATACTGCTATCCAAAACAGCGGTATCATCAAACAATGCATCGCCAACGTACCAACCGTCGAACATATAACCATCGTTAGCTAAAACGTAGGGAAGGGTAAATGCTTCGGAAGCAACCTGACCTGCCTGAACGGTTATGCTGTAATTACCAACAACTGTCTCACCGTTATCTACGTGGAAAATAACACCGTTTTCGCCTGCGGCAAAGCTTACGGTTATTTCGCCGTCGAGGTTGATGATTGCGTTAAGGGTAATATCTTTGGTAATGAAATCGGGAAGCTCCTTATCCCAACCGGAGAAGGTGTATGCTTCGCCTACCGTTTCAACAACGGGAACCGTAATCTCGGAACTTGCGGTGTTGTAGTCAACAACCCAAACAAGCTGATCATCGGTGGTGCCGTTTTCGCCAACAACGAAGGTAACGGTGTACTGCTTGATGTTGTAAAGTGCGTTAACTTCAAGGTCTGCAGTAACATCGGTGTAAACAACATCCCACTTGTCGAAGGTGTAGCCTTCAACTTCGGGAGTGGCGGGAGCAACTGCGTCTTCACCGTAATAAACGGTCTGAGTTTCACCTATTTGGTTACCGTCCTTATCGAAGAACTTGACCTCATAGGATAGTCTTTCGTAGGTTGCGTTAACTGTAAGGTCTGCAGTAACGTTTGTGTAAACAGCATCCCATTCAATGAAGGTGTAACCTTCAACTTCGGGAGCGGTGGGAGCAACAGCATCTTCGCCGTAATAAACGGTCTGAGTTTCGCCTATTTGGTTGCCGTCCATATCGAAGAACTTAACCTCATAGGAGAGTCTGTTGTAAAGTGCGTTAACTTCAAGGTCGGAAGTTACGTTAATATAAGCGGTATCCCATTTATCAAAGGTGTAACCAACAACTTCGGGAGCGGCGGGTGCAACAGCATCTTCGCCGTAATAAACGGTCTGAGTTTCGCCTATTTGGTTGCCGTTCATATCGAAGAACTTAACCTCGTAGGAGAGTCTTTCGTATTTTGCGTTAACTGCAAGGTTAGAGGTAACGTTAGTGTAAATGGTATCCCATCCGGTGAATGCATAGCCTTCAACTTCGGGAGCGGCGGGAGCAACTGCACTCTGGCCGTAATTAATTACTTGAGTATCGCCAATCTGGTTACCGTCCATATCAAAGAATTTAACTTCAAAGGTAGGTACTTCATAAAGTGCATTGATGGTGATATCTTCAGTAATGAACTCGGGAAGAGTATCATCCCAGCCGGTAAAGGAGTATTCATCGCTTGTAGGCTCAACCGTAGGAGCTATAATAGTGGCGCTTGCGGTGTTATAGTCAACAACCCAAGTGTACTGGTCATTGGTAGTACCATAGTCACCGAGATTGAAAGTAACGGTACACTTGATTATGTTGTAAAGCGCGTTAACATCAAGGTTAGAAGTTACGTTGGTGAAGTCCTTATCCCATTGGGTGAAGGTATAACCTTCAACTTCGGGAGCAACGGGAGCAACAGCGTCTTCACCGTAATAAACGGTTTGAGTATCACCAATCTGGTTGCCGTTCATATCGTAGAACTTAACCTCGTAGGAAAGTCTGTCGTAGGTTGCTCTAACATCAAGGTTAGAAGTTACGTTTGTGTAATCATTATC
>JAFQHW010000071.1 GCA_017397805.1 Clostridia bacterium
CCGTGGTTTTCATTAAGGTAGTCGGCTATTGCCTTTCTTACGCCTGCATCCCCCTGGGCGGAGGTATAGCCGTGAAGGTCAAGGGGGCTTTGGGTATCCAAAAGTTCTTTTATGGTTTCGTTAACACAGTCGGGAGCAGGCACAGAGGGGTTGCCGAGGCTGAAGTCGAAAACCTTATCCTCCCCTATCTCTGCCTTGCGTTTTTTGCCGTATTCAAAAAGCTCTCTTATTACGGAACGAACCTTGCCAAGCTGTTCCATTTTTTTGTTTATCATAACGTTACTCTCCTTTAGTTTTGCTTTCTTACCATTTTATATTCATCAAAATACCTATAATATGGGCAGGAGGAGGTTTTTGACGTGAGGAAGTTCAGCATATCGTCCTCGTCAAGGCCCACCATACAGCCCTCGGTATCCGTTTCGTCGTCGTAATCGTAAAACTCGCAGCTAAGGCATTTCTTTTCCATAGTCTACTCCAGCTCAAAGGGCGGTGTTTCAAGGACGGGATAGATATCCGTATCGTTGAAATGCCACCACTCATTTATATAGGTGGTAAAGCCTGCCGCCCGCATTGCCACCTCCAGAAGGGTTATGTTGGCAACTATGTCCGCAGGTAATCCCGTATAGTCACGCTTGCCCCTCCCCGTAAAGTCGTCAAAGGGAGAGGGCATTGCCATAGGCTCACCTTCGGGAGTAACAAGACACACATCCACGGTGCTTCCTCTGGTGTGCTTGGAAAAGCCACGGTTGGGGTCGGCGATAAAGTCGTCGTCGGGCATTATCTTCCACATCTCAAACTGCGCCGCCGCAGGACGGTAGGCGTCAAGTATCTGTATGCCGGCGCCGTTCTTGCTCACTATCTCTTGCGCCTTTTTAAGTTTTTCAACGGTTCCGTAACGGAGATAGGCATCCTTGAAGTTATACAGCTTGTGACCCGTAAAGTTATCCTCCGTTGCGTAGGGTAGGTAAATATGTATATCGGGAATATAATCCTTTACTCTGACAAGGGTTTCTTTTTCCATAACTTTTATACACCCGTCAGGTCAAAGCTTGGTATAAAGCTTTCACCAACGGAGTCTCCTTCCTGAAAATATCCTTGGGTTATACCTATTCGCAAGGCGTATGCCTTTATTTCGTCATACTCCGCCGCCGTAAGCGGTCTGCCCAAACTGTCCGGTAAATTCTTACCCACGGGGGTATACTGACTCATTACGCTAATATATATTGCGTTGCCGTACCGCCTATGCAAAAACGATAGCACGCTTTTACTATCCTCAATACAGTCAGGCAGTACAAGGTGGCGCACTATAACTCCGCGGCGCATAAGGTCACCTTCAAACTCTGCACCGCCTCTTTGCAACACCATCTCGTCAAGTGCGTCCACAGCCCTCTCAAAATAGTCGGCCGCATGGGAATATCTTGCGGATAGAACGGGGCTTTTATATTTAAAGTCCGGCAGATAGATATCCACCTTACCGTCAAGTCTTCTAAGCTCCGATACATCCTCATAGGCGTTGCTGTTCCACACTATGGGAACAGTCAACCCCCTTTCCCTTGCTGTGTATATAGCAATTGATATACGGCTGGTATAGTGACTTGGGGTAACGAGGTTGATGTTATGAACGCCGTCGCTTTGTAGCTTCAACATTAGGTCAGCAAGCTGGGATACCGTAACGACCTTTCCTAACTTGCCGGTGGAAATGGCGGAATTTTGGCAAAAAACGCATTTTAGGTTGCAGCCCGAAAAGAATATGGCTCCACTGCCCTTTTCACCTGATATGGACGGCTCCTCCCAATAATGAGGGGCAGCACGAGAGACGATTATTTCGTCACCAACACCGCAAAAGCCCTTGTTTACTCTGCGGTCAACTCCACAGCGGCGTGGACAGCTTACACATTTTTCCAAGCCTATCACCTCGATTAGAAATATTGTATCACGAACCGAAAAAAAACGCAATAGATAAAAACAAAAAGCCCCTTTTAGATTGAAAAACCGACCGTTGAGGACTCCGTCCCTACAACAATGCGTGGCCTTTCACCACTGCGAAACGCTCACGTGCCGCTCCTAGACGTACCGTTGAGAACACAGGCACCCGCAACAAAGTGTTTCGTTTCTTCCTTTGACCTGTTTCCCCCCAAAAAACAACGCCCTACCGAAAAACGGCAGGGCGTACGTTTATTAAAGTTTATAACTTAAGTTAATAAGTTATGCTCTCTTCTTAAGAACAACTACTGCTGCGCCGGAGAGAACTGCGAGAACTGCAAATACTGCGATGCCAGCGTCGCCGGTAGGAGTAGAGGGCTTATCAACGGGAGCGGATTCTTCGGTGGTGTCATCAGAAGAAACGGATTCTTCAGTGGTATCATCGGAAGAAACGGATTCTTCGGTGGTATCATCAGAAGTAGGATCTTCGGAAGGAACTACGGAAGGTTCAGAGGGAACGATGGGAGCGAATTCCTTAATAACGTCGCCGTCATTTTGGGTAGCGATACGGTCGCCGTTAGCACCGAGGTTCCAAAGATCAACGGTGATGTCGGATTCGTCGATTTCAGCGCCTTCAGCTGCGGTGTAGTCAGCAGTGAATACTACGGTGCCTTCGTCGAGGATGGAGTCAGAAGCGAAGGTAACAGCAACGCCGGAAACGCCGTCACGGTCATAAGCTTCGTTCTTCTGAGCGCCTGCGATAGACTTAAGGGAGCCTGCAACGAGAGCGAGGTCATCGCTAACGGTGATGCAGATCTTACCGGAGTCAACGTCTGCAGGAACTGCAGCGGTGATGGTGTAAGTACCGTCTTCGTTTTCGGTGAGAACTACGGTGAAGGTAGTGTCAGCAACGGGAACGGAGGGAACGGTGTCATCAGAAGAAACGGATTCTTCAGTGGTATCATCGGAAGAAATGGATTCTTCGGTGGTATCGTCAGAAGTAGGATCTTCAACTGCGCCGCCACGGGTAGGAATGTCTGCGCCGGGAGCGTAAGCTTCGATTTCGTCCATCTGAACAACGTAAGCGAAGGAGCCGTCAGCTCTCTCGGTGGTGAGAGTCAAACGGAGACCCATGATGTCAGCAGCGCCTTCTACAGCGATGGTAACGTCATAGTACTGAGCGCCTTCGGTTTCCTGGTCTGCTGCAGTGCAGAGAGGAGCGTCAGCGATTGCTGCGAATTCAGCAGTGAAAGTAGCAGCAGTGTAGTTGAGACCGTCAGTGGTGGTTTCAACAGCTTCAACCTTCATGTGACGGTTAACGGAAGAGTCAACGAAGAAAGCACGTACGCCACGGATAACAACGGTACCGATGGTGGTAGCGTCATCAAAAGCGAATTCAACCTGATTCTTGGTGTAGGTACCTGCAAGGTCAGCAGTAACACCGGCAACGCCGCTGATGCCGTTCCAAGCAATGTCACCTGCGCCACGATAAGCGCCGTCGGTAAGGATGGTAGCGCTATCGTCGGTGCAAGAACCGAGGAATGCGTTCATGGTGTAGGTGTAACCCATACCAGCGAGAAGGTTAGCATCATCTGCGGAAACGGAAAGAGTTGCACAGAAAGCGCAAACAACCATAACCACGGAAAGAGCTATTGCGAGGGTCTTGGAATTGAAAATTTTGCTCATTTTCTTTTTCTCCTTGGTTTATTTTATTTTGTTTGGTCATGTTTAATTTTACAAAAACGGGCGGATGTAGGCCTTAACGCCCCTTTTTGCAAAACGCAACTATAAACGCAAATGCACACCGTTTTACCGATATGCCTGCAACGGACGCGACGATAAGGGCACAGTTAGAGCAACCCCCCATCATCACTTGTATACATTATAACTTTAGCACTCCGTTTTGTCAATACTTTTTTATTAAATATTTTTAGGTAAATTATGCACACGTGCCCCAAAGAGCATTGCCGCCCTTATACCCGCAAATCACAAAGGAAAGCCCCGTTTCTCAGAGCTTTGCTCCAAGAAGCGGGGACTTGTTTTTATTACTTTTTTAGTGTTTAAGCACCTTTGCGAGTGACACGTAGTCAATACCGCTTACAAAGCCGTCAAGGTCTACGTCTGCCGCCTCAAGCAAGGAATCCGCAATGTTAGTGGTGCCTTTAAGATACGCCTTAAGGCAGATGTAGTCGCTGGTGTTTATAGCGCCGCTGTTATCTACGTCACCTGCCGTAAGAGGAATATAAGTCTCTTTAAGGCCTGCCGCAAATTTGTCAGTAGTTGAAAGAAGAGTTGCAAGCACGGCGCGACTCGCGTTACCCTGAGGGTTAAGGCCGTTGCCGTTACCTGCTATCAGCCCCTTACCTACCGCCCATTTCATTGCAACCACACATTCCTTACTGATAGAATCGGTATCTGAAAACTCATCCAAGATGCCGTCAACAAGCACCTTGTCGTTTTTGCCGACACGATCCAACGCACGGTATAAATAAAGCATTGCCTTTTCAC
>JAFQHW010000072.1 GCA_017397805.1 Clostridia bacterium
GGGGCTGTCTCATAGCATTAACAAATTGTGAACGTTATGTGCAAGCTTAACAAAAAATCAAGGACATCGCTTGAATGCCCTTGATTTTTTTGTAGCTTTTATATATGGTTTCATCTCAAAACTTCAATTTGAGACAGCCCCTTTTCTTCTTCATTATATTTGTTTGTTTTATTTTTCGTGCTCTGTGCCTTTGTCAGTGGTCTGAAAGACTGTGTAGAAAAAATCTGCACAGTCTTTTGTCTTTAGGGTGATTTGTATTTACTTTAGATCTCTACGCTCCAGCCGAATTCGTCCTCGATCTTGCCCCACTGAATACCCGTAAGGGTATCGTAAAGCTTCTGAGAAAGCTCGCCTATCTTGCCGTCGTTTATAATTATCTTCTTGCCTTCTACGTTAAGCTCGCCCATGGGAGATATAACTGCCGCGGTACCGCTGCCGAACGCCTCCTGAAGCTTGCCTGAATCAGCCGCCGCACAAACCTCTTTTATTGAAAGTCTGCGTTCGCTGACCTTGATGCCCATATGGCGCGCAAGGTTTATAACGGAATCTCTCGTAACACCGGGAAGGATGTTGCCCTCAAGCTGAGGAGTAATAAGCTCGCCGTCAATAAGGAAGAATACGTTCATAGCGCCAACTTCATCGATATACTCGTGGTGAATACCGTCAAGCCAAAGCACCTGCGTATAACCCAAAGCCTCTGCCTTTTCCTGCGCACGCAAAGATGCCGCGTAGTTACCGCCGGTCTTTGCAAAGCCCATACCGCCCTTAACAGCGCGAACGTATTCGTCTTCAACGAATATTTTAACAGGGTTCATGCCCTCTGCATAATATGCACCAACGGGGGAAAGGATTATGCAGAACAAATAGCTTGCGGAAGGATGTACGCCCAAGAAGGGGTCGGTTGCTATGATAAAGGGACGGATATAAAGGGATTTGCCGTCATCTACGGGTATCCAGTCAGCATCCACCTTAATAAGCTCTTTGATAGCTTTAAGGGTAAAATCGGGGTCTACCTTGGGTATACAAAGTCTTTCGTTGGTGTTGTTCATACGCTCAATATTCTTCATGGGTCTAAAGAGCAGATTTCTGCCGTCGGGAGCTTTGTAAGCCTTCATACCCTCAAACATTTCCTGCGCGTAATGGAAAACGGCGCAAGCGGGGGAGAGGGACAGATCTGCAAAGGGAACGATGCGTGCATCGTGCCAGCCTTGCTCTTTATTATAGTCCATAAGGAACATATGGTCGGTAAAATACTTGCCGAATCCAAGCTTATTCCAATCAGGCTTAGCCTTGGGGCTCGTAGTGCGGGTAACGGTAATGTTCATAACGACAATACCTCCTTCTTTTTATCCAAATTCATACTGATTATAATACTTTTATCTGCCACTTGCAACAGTTTTTTGCAAATTTTCTTCCTAACAGCCAAAAAAGCTCATCAAGTTCGACGTGGACACAAAAAATTACTATATCTGCAACAAAATGTTAATAATTATGGTGTATTCTATTATGCATCCTAATTATTAAATCAAAATGGAGAGTTTTAGGGTTTTGAATTTGTTCAGAAAAATGTTTAGACCGTGCATGGGCATCCTTGCCGCCGTTTGTATGGCGGTGACGGTTGTTGCTACCCCCGCAAATTGCGGCTACACGGCATCTCAAACGGCTCAAATGCAAAGCGTGCAAGCAAGTTTGTATGCAAAAACGGAAGGTTACGGCTTTTATTTGGATGGGGAGTTCGTGGCGGCATCCGACAGTGCAGAGGATATAAGAAGCGCTCTTCAGTCCATAACCTCGGTTCTGGCTGAGGTTTACGGCGCGCCCGAAGGTGAACATAGCTTGCAGAACGACGTAGCAATAATCGAAGGCGTTTATGAAGGCGACGATTTTTCCGACGAGAAGGAGCTGTTAAGCCTTTTGGGCGATAAGGGTTCAAGCTTTGATTTTACCGTTAAAAACGTTTACGGCGCACCCATTAATTCAAGCCTTTCTTTAATAACGAAGCAATACGTTTCTGCCGACACACCCATAGCACACGGAGAGGTGGTACAAACGACCGATGCCTTAGCGGTGGGCGAAACGGTGCTTGTTAAAGAGGGCACGGACGGTGTCCGCTTCGAGCGATATGCGAATACATATATAAACGGTGTGTTGACCGAAAACGTGTTGGAATGCAGTGTCGTAACCGCAGAACCCGTGGATTCTTTGCTGTGGCAAGGTACGGAGCAGGGCGCGTCTCTCATGTGTGCCGAGAAGATGATGCTTCCTTATGACGGTATAGTGACCTCTTGGTACGGCTACCGCACGTTGTTCGGGAGGACCGATCTTCACAACGGCATAGACTTTGCGGGACTTAACGGTTCTTGCTACGGTGACGATATTCATGCGGTTGCAGACGGTATCGTAACTTATGCCGATTGGCACGGCAACTATGGGTTGAAGGTGGTTATAGACCACGGTAACGGAATATCTTCCCTTTATTCCCATTGCAGTAAAATTACCGTATCGGTAGGCGATGCGGTGCTCGCAGGTGAAACTGTGGCAAAAATCGGTAATACCGGCAGAGTAACGGGGTCTCATTTGCATTTCGGCGTGCTGGTTAACGGAGTGGAGTGTAACCCCGAACCTTATCTTGATTGGACTTCCTATAAGGGTATCCATAAATAACTTAATTTTTTCCGGATTTAAGGAGGGAAAACAATGTTTAAAAGTGAGTATTTGCAGAAGGTTTATGCAGATGTAGAAAAAAGAAGCGCAGGCGAGAAGGAATTCCTTCAGGCGGCTAAAGAAGTGCTTGAATCCTTAGAGCCCGTTATCGAGAAGCGTCCCGATTTCGTTAAGGCGGGTATTATCGAGCGTATCGTAGAGCCCGAAAGATTTATTCAGTTCCGCGTTAGCTGGGTAGATGACAACGGTAACGTTCAGGTTAACAGAGGCTACAGAGTGCAGTATAACTCTGCTATCGGTCCTTACAAGGGCGGTATAAGATTCCATCCCTCCGTTAACGCTTCCATTATGAAATTCTTGGGCTTTGAACAGATATTCAAGAACTCTCTTACAGGCCTTCCCATGGGCGGAGGTAAGGGCGGCAGTGACTTTGACCCCAAGGGTAAGAGCGATAACGAAATTATGCGTTTCTGCCAGAGCTTTATGACCGAGCTTGCTAAGCACATCGGTGCTGATACCGACGTACCGGCAGGCGACATCGGCGTAGGCGCAAGAGAAGTTGGCTTTATGTTCGGTCAGTATAAGAGACTTCGTAACGAGTTTACGGGCGTGCTTACCGGTAAGGGCATTCCTTACGGCGGCTCCCTTGCAAGAAAAGAAGCTACCGGCTTCGGTCTTTGCTATTTCACCAACGAAATGCTTAAGGCTGCAGGCGACTCCTTCGAAGGTAAGAAGGTAGTTGTTTCCGGTGCGGGTAACGTTGCAATCTACGCTTGCCAAAAGGCTACTCAGCTTGGCGGTAAGGTTATCGCTATGTGCGACTCTGCAGGATACATAGTTGACGAAAACGGCATCAACCTTGACGTTCTCAAGCAGATCAAAGAGGTAGAGCGTGCAAGAATCAAGGAGTACGCTAACAGAGTTGAAGGCGCTAAGTATTTCGAAGGCTGCAAGGGCATTTGGACCGTTCCTTGTGACGTTGCTCTTCCTTGCGCTACTCAGAACGAAGTTGACGGCGAATCTGCAAGAATTCTCGTAGCTAACGGCGTTAAGTACGTAGCAGAAGGCGCAAATATGCCTTGTACTCCTGAGGCTGTTGAAGTGTTCCAGTCCGCATCCATCCCCTTCGGTCCCGCAAAAGCGGCAAATGCAGGCGGCGTTGCTACCAGCGGTTTGGAAATGAGCCAGAACTCCATCCGTCTGTCCTGGAGCTTTGACGAAGTTGACGAAAAGCTTCACGGCATTATGCAGGGCATCTATAAGGCAGCTTACGAAGCATCCGTTGAATACGGTTGTGCAGGCAACTTGGTTGCAGGCGCTAACATCGCAGGCTTCCTGAAGGTTGCGGAAGCTATGAAGGCTCAGGGCGTAGCTTATTAATTTTATTACTTAAATCTAAATGGAAAACCGTGTTGAAACTTTGAAATTTCAACACGGTTTTTGTATATGAACAATTCAAACTACAATCAAAGGATGCAGTTGTTTGCCTTCTTTGGCGGCTTCAAGTGCTTCGGGTAGCTTATCCCAAGCGCACACTAAGGAGCTGGGCTTTTTAACGGGGTCGTCCTGCCTTAATGGTACGAAATACACGTTTTTCTTCTCCAAAAGTGCGGCTATGTTTTTAAGGCTTCCGCTTAACCCGTCGTTGGAGGCAAAAGCCAAAAGCACGGCTTTTTTATTGCGCAGATGAGCTTTTATTGCCATGGTTACCGCTCCGTCCGTTATCCCCAACGCGGTTTTTGCCAAAGTGTTTCCCGTACAGGGTGATACCACCAGCACGTCAATATCGCTGTTGGTTATTTGCTTTTCCGCTTCGGTAAAGTCTTTCACTCCCTTTCTGCCGCAAATGATTTCTGCCTCTCTTATCAAATCGGCGGCTTTGCCGAAACGGGTGTCCGTGCTTTGCACTTTTTCGGAAAAGATCGGAAGCACCTCGTACCCCATATCCGTAAGCCTTATAAGCTGTTCAAGCGAATTTTTATGGCAGCAAAACGAGCCGCAAAATGCATATCCTATCATAAGATCCCCTCCGCCTTCATAATATTGTCGGTAGCCTTCTTTATATATTCGCCTGCGGTTACGGGTGCAACCTTACCCGGTAGCGACAACGCCCATATCAGCTTTTTGCCCAAGGCTTTTGCCCATTCCGCATCCACGCCGCCGGGATGGGTTGCCAAGTCTATAACGGGTACGTCGTCGCCTATCCTGCTAAGTAGATCCTTGTCAAGTATGATCTTGGGAACGGTGTTGAATATAAGCTTAAATTCACCTATCCGTTCTTTGAAATCGTCGTAGCTTACCGTTTTGAACCCGAAAATCTCGCATACTGCCACCTCTGTGGGATTGCGACTTGCAATATAAAGCTCTGCCCCAAACCCTCGCAGTAAAAGCCCCAGCGCCTTACCGACTCTGCCAAACCCCATAACCAAGGTCTTGGTGCCGTGTATGGTGGTAGGAAGTTCGTTCATGGCTATGGCTAAAGCTCCTTCCGCCGTGGGTAAGGTGTTGTATAACTGCAGATCCTCTCCCGCATAGTAGTCGTAAACCTTATGGGTGGGGAAGTCCGTAGCCTTTATCATTCCGCCCATAATCAAGGCACCGTCCTCAGCTAAGTCCTCAATCTCGCTTATTTTGGGCGCGTCCTCTGCGGCGGGTGCGTTAAGAATTTTTCCGTCACGGCTTACGGGCAAGGGCAGTATTACGGCTTTGGCACCTTTTAAAGCGTTTTCAAGGCTCGCGGCTTTCGTTGCTTCTCCCGTATCTATCCCCTCTAAGGCGTACACCGCGCATTCCTTGCCCTCTTTTGCATAAAGATCGGCTATAACCCCCAGGCGGCGGTCACCGCCGATAACTGCTATTTTTGTAGTAGACATAATCTCCTCCGTTGGCTAATTATGTTACATAATATGCCCGTTTTGCCGTAGCTGTGAAGATGGAAAAATAAAAGATAATAGGTCTTGACAAATCCATTAAAGCTGTGGTATAATTGCCCTCGGAAATTAAATAATGCTGGTGTGGCGCAGGGGTAGCGCAATTGATTCGTAATCAATAGGCCGAGGGTTCAAATCCCTCCACCAGCTCCACGAAAAAGCCCACATTTGTCCGGTAGACAAGTGTGGGCTTTTGATGAATTGTCAAACTAAGTGCAACACTTTTTGAGAGATAATTCAAACAAATCAACTGGTTTTTGAAAATTTAGAACCTTTTTAGGCCTGGCGTTAATTAACGCCAGGTTCTTTTTTAGAGTGGTTGGGCTGACTCTTGAAAGGTTTCTACCTTTGGGATAGAACTCACGAAGTAAGCCGTTAAGGTTTTCGTTAGTACCTTTTTGCCAAGCGCAATACGGATCGGCAAAGTAAACAGAACAGTTTAGTTCTTTTTCAATAGTTTGCCAATTAGCGAATTCGGTTCCACGGTCGCAGGTGATGGATTTCACGGCTTCGCTTGGGAATTCTGATAGTGCTGCTATGATCGTTCTTGCCATAGTATCTGCATTTCTATTTGGCATTTTAATGGCTATGTAAAATCGTGTTTTGCGTTCTGCTAATGTTGCAAAGCATACTTTTGATTTGCCTCTTCCGGAAACTACCGTATCCGCTTCCCAATGACCAAACTCTAAGCGTTTGTACACAGAACGGTCACGTTTCCTTATGGATTTGCCGAGATTAAACTTGCCCCTTGTCTCTTTTTTACCGTGAGTTTTCCCCTTGCGGCGCAACACTTTTAAGTTTACATCTATATATTTTTCATAGATCCAGCGGTATATTGTTCTAACAGAAGGCATTTTTAATTCGCAGGGCGTGTTGGATATTTGTTCAGGCGACCAAGTAAGCAATAGTTTTTCTTTTATGTACTCAAGTTTCTTGGGATCTTGAAACATTCCTCTATGGCAAAACGAACGCCTAAATTTATATTTCTTGTGAGCTGTATGAGGATAATATGTTGGTACATCATACATATGCGTGAAATTCCTGTTCAGCTCTCTGGAAATAGTACTGACGTTCCTTCCCATGAGTTCCGCTATTTTTCGATAGCTATATCCTTTTTTGTAATATTCCCGTAGACAACAACGTTCTTCTATGGTAAGATGTTTGTAGTTCATACAAGTCCTCCTTGTTAGTTTGGTGTGTGGTAACTCTATTCTAACAGAGATTTGTATGAACTTCAATTTTTTCTGCACTGTTGCACTTGATAGTATAACTCACCCTTTTTCGAACTAAGTGTTCCGCTTATGCGGAACACTTAACTTCACATTGCGGCATAGCCGCAATACTTCACAGCGGCAATGCCGCTGCTTCACTTGGGCGTTGCTCAAACTTCACTAAATATTGAAAAATCCAATACATTATAGTACAATCCATCCAAAGGGTAGTTTTTATGTCCGAAAACAAATTGCTTTATTTGTTTTTTGAATTCGTAAGGAATTACTGTATGCTCAGTCGTATAATAAGTGAAGGGCGAAAACACAATGCCGAGTTTAGGAGGAAAAAACTATGGATAACGGCGCAAGTAGCTACCGCCGTTTCCTTGATGGTGACGAAAGTGCCTTTAGCGAGATAATGAAGGAGTTGTTTAACAGTCTTGTTTTCTTCGTTGACGGTTATGTGCATGACGTTCACGCGGCGGAAGATATTGCGATAGATGTCTTTTCGGATCTTGTCGTACATAAGCATCGGTACAATTTCAAGGTAACGCTTAAAACTTATGTCTTTATGCTCGGTCGAAGTCGTGCGCTTGACTATATAAAGCATCGTAAGGTATTAAGCTTTGTAGAACTGTCCGAGGCAGATGGCGTTAAGGATGAGAAAACATTGGAAGAACTTGTCCTTGTTGATGAGCAAAAGCGTGCGGTACGTGCTGCAATCGCAAAATTGCCTGAGGATATGCGTGTTGTCGTACATTTGATTTACTTTGAAGGAATGACCTATGAAGAAGCAGCCAAGGTTATGAAGAAGAACCGAAAGCAAGTGGATAACCTATTATATCGTGCCAAAAAGGAGCTTCGCATCATTTTTGGAGAGGATGGTGTGTTATTATGAGAGAAATTAACGAATATACGGCGGAGGTGTTCCGCCGCAGTGAAAACAGAATAAAAGCGCGCAAAAGAAAACGCAATCGTATGCTGGCTATATGCATTCCCTTGTGTCTGGCTTTGATCGTATCTTGTTTTGCCGTGTTACCCGCGCTAACGGGCAAGGCTCCCCAAGGTGAAGAGCTTTCGAACGTTGACGGTGAAGGCTCGAAAAACGATCTGCACGACGGAAGCGATGTTCCCATAGGCGAGACGGTAGATAACGCAGGGAACGGAACGGGCAGTACCCATGCCAAGTATCTGATGGCGGGCATCACACCTAACTACGTGAGTACCCTGAACAATTTAAGCTTGCAGAATGCGACAGTTACCGATTTTGCCATCCGCTTGTTCAAGGCAAGCGAAGAAAACGGTGAGAATACGCTTATATCTCCCTTGTCGGTGCTGTGTGCATTGGCTATGACTGCAAACGGTGCAGAGGAGGAAACGCTTCAGCAGATGGAAGCCGTTCTCGGGATGAATACCGAGCAATTGAATCTGTACCTCTACAGCTATATGAAAAATCTGCCCGAGGGCGAAAAGTATAAGCTAAGCCTTGCCAACTCCATTTGGTTTACCAATGACGAGCGTTTTACGGTGAATAGGGACTTCTTGCAGACCAACGCGGATTATTACGGAGCAGATATTTACGGGGCACCCTTTAACGATCAGACTCTTGACGACATCAACGACTGGGTGAAGCAGAATACCGACGGTATGATCCCCAAGATTTTGGACGAGATACCCTCATCGGCAATTATGTATTTGGTGAACGCCTTGGCTTTTGAAGCGGAATGGGCTGATATTTATACGGAAGATCAGGTCGGGGAAGGTGAGTTTACCAAAGAGGACGGAACCAAGCAGGAAGTAGAGTTTATGCGCAGCACCGAGAGCATCTATCTTGAGGACGAAAATGCCGTCGGCTTTAAGAAATATTACAAGGGCGGCAAGTATGCGTTCGTGGCTATGCTTCCCAACGAGGGTGTAAGCGTGTCCGATTACGTTGCGACCCTTGACGGCGCGGCGTTGAACGCACTCCTTTCAAACCCCGAGCATGCAACCGTTTATGCCTCTATGCCGAAATTTGAAACCGAGTACGATACGGAGATGTCCGATGTTCTCAAGAGTATGGGCATGACTGATGCGTTTGACCCATCAAACGCCGATTTCGAGGGGCTTGGCACCTCTACCGACGGCAATATTTTCATCTCCCGCGTCCTCCACAAGACTTTTATCTCCGTTGGAGAAAAAGGAACCAAGGCAGGGGCGGCAACCGTAGTTCAGATGGATGATGAAGGCTTTATGGAGCCTTATAACCCCAAGCAGGTGCATCTGGACAGACCTTTTGTATATATGCTTGTCGATTGCGAGAACAATATCCCGTTCTTTATCGGCACGATGATGGATGTAAATTAGTGTTTTTGCGTTAAAAACGGTGTAGTTTTTGCCCTGATATTATTTCAAAAACAAAAAGCCTTTCGGACTAAAGGGCGCCCCTTGTCCGAAAGGCTTTTGTGCTTTTGCAAAATTTTATTTGCTATCCTGTTTTAAAATTTCCGCGGCATCAAGACTGTTAACGGTACCGTCACCGTTTATATCCGCTATTGTCTTTTGTTCCTCCGTCAGATTGGAAATCCCGGCATCATACCGCAGTATGGCGGCGGCATCAAGTGAATTAACCGTGCCGTCACCGTTTGCGTCACCCTTAACCTTTTTCTTTTCCAAACCCAGCACCAACGCGATGGCATCCGCATCCGCTTTAGCAATTTCAGGCAGTGAGGAGATAAGCCAAGCGGCTCCTTCCTTCGTGTCGTGGAATTCGTGCTCTATCAAAATCGGTGCCATGCCGTAGCTTGCGGGCAACCTAAGCTCGCCGAAATTCCACTGCCCTCTGCTCCATGGATAAATGGCGGGCTGAACGGCTCTGTTGCTTTTGATGGGACATATATCGTTCAACGCCCCTACCACCGCCAGCGCCATAAGTCTTGAAAGCGGATAATCGGGGTGATAAAACAAACAAGCGCCCTTTCCGCCGCCTGCGTTACTGTGAAGCGCTACGTATATATCACAGCCTAAATTTCTTGCCGCTTCGGGTCTGCCCGTGTAGCTCCTGTCAGGATTATATATATCTGTAAGGAATACCTCAACGCCCTTGTATTTTTCAAGCTCCTTTACCAAAAGCGGTGCTAATTTATCCATTTGCTCTTTTTCGGTATATCCGTCTATCGCGTAGGGCTTGTAGTGGTTGGCGGGCGAGACGTAAATTTTATGCTTTATGTCCGTCATCTTCGTTATCCCCCTTGGATTCTACGTCTTTTTTAAGCTTTTCTGCAATGGAAAGTAAAAAGCCGGGTAATGGCACACCCATAGCCTTCAGGTTTTCCAAAATGCTTATGCATTCGTTGATGATAAGCCAAAATATAATGAGCAATGTGAAAACCACTTTAAACTTCGTTTCCTCTCCTATGGTTCGGGAAACGTAGGAGATGGTATAATCAACCCCTGCCGCCGCCATAACTGCGGCAACGTAGCCTAACTTTTTTAAAATGCCTTTAAGCCCCGTCCGTGAACATACGGTGCTCGTCTGCTTGCTTTTCAAAAGCCCCGTGCAGTAGTCTGCCGCCATAAGCAAACACATTACGGTAAAGGGCATGGCAAGCCTATCTATGGCACTGCTCAACACCGCAAAAACAGAGGCTATGGCAGTCTTTACTGTTTCACTTTTCATAACACCGCACTCCTTGGTGAGCAAATAAAGTTATAGGATGCCCCCGTGCCCCTTATCGGGCAGTCAAAAGCATCCTTGGTCGTTCGTGGCGTTTTTATTACGGTGATTTTTACGGTTTGCATTTTTCCTCCCAAATTACCCTCTTACAAAACCATTATATCATCCCATCGCCCGTATGTCAAAATTCGTCCCGTTTTTATCCCATCCCGTTTTAAACCGCGGTAAAACGTACATAATAAGTAAAAACACGTAAAGGATGTTGCTTATTATGTATCGTAACGAGAGAGAAGATTCGGGCGTGCCCGTTACCACGCCGGAAAAGGCGGCAGACAGAGCAGGAGAATACGGCAGCGTTACCATGGAAAGCGGCGGCTCTTTGATACACGCACTTATAATTGCGGGGCAAATAGAGGGGCATTGCGAAGCACCTGCCGGTGCAAAATCAACTAAATACGAGCAGTGTATTCCCACTCTTGTGGCAGCAGAGGAAAGCCCCGTGGTAAAAGGACTTTTAGTGCTTATAAATACCATAGGCGGCGACGTGGAGGCGGGACTCGCCATAGCAGAGCTTATTGCGGGTATGAAAAAGCCTACGGTTTCCCTTATATTGGGCGGCGGTCATTCCATAGGCGTACCCTTGGCAGTGGCGGCAAAACGCTCATTCATAGTGCCCTCCGCCACCATGACGCTTCATCCCGTAAGAACCAACGGTCTTGTAATAGGCGTGCCCCAAAGCTTTGCCTATTTTGAGCGAATGCAGGACAGAATAATAGACTTCATAGTAAAAAACTCCTCCGCAAAAGCAGACCGTATTAAAAAGCTTATGCTGTCCACCGACGAAATGACAACCGATATAGGTACCGTTCTTGACGGCACCGCCGCCGTGTCCGAAGGACTTATTGACCAAGTGGGCGGCTTGGGTGATGCGTTGGCGGCGCTCCACGCCATGGGCGATGGGCATAAAAATTAAAATAAAATCGAAAAAAGCTATTGACAGCACCGTTATTTTATGGTACACTTGTCAGTGCCGCATGTAGTGGGCTTTTTAAGTTTGCCGTTTTTTAGGCATCGCCCTCAGACAGCGAGACATAAAAGAAAGGTAGGTGCTTTTCGTGTTTGCAATTATCGAAACAGGCGGGAAGCAGTACAAAGTCAGCGAAGGCGACATTATTTTTGTTGAGAAGCTTGACCTTGAAGAAGGTTCTACTTATACCTTTGACAAAGTACTTGCATTCTCCGGCGCAGATGGATTCGTTGTAGGTACTCCTACAGTTGACCGCAAGGTTACTGCTAACGTTGTTAAGAACGGCAAGGGCAAGAAGATCCATATCATGCGTTATAAGTCCAAGAAGAACGAGAAGAAGCGTATTGGTCACAGACAGCCTTATACAAAGCTTCAGATAGTTTCCATAGCTTAGTTATGGTTACGGCGTCATTTTTCAGACGCGGTGCGGAGTACACCGGCTTTAATATCAGCGGTCACGCGGGATATGACGTGGCAGGGCAGGACATTGTTTGTGCTGCCGTCAGCTCCATGACCATGCTTACGGTAAACCTCGTTGAGGGTGCGTTCGGCGTTCCTTCGGACCTTAGGGTTGACGAGGCAAAGGGTGATATATACTTTCACCTGAAGGAGGAAGACCCCACCGCAAGCAAGATAATAAAAGGCTTCAGGGATGAGCTTACGGCTCTTTCCGAAGAGTATCCGCAAAACATTCTTGTAAAGGAGTAGTTGAAATGCTTAGAATATCCATACAGTTTTTCGCACATAAAAAGGGCGTTGGTTCTACAAAGAACGGCAGAGATTCCGAGTCTAAGCGTCTTGGTGCTAAGAGAGCAGACGGTCAGTTCGTTCTCGCAGGCAACATTCTCGTTCGTCAGCGCGGAACTAAGATACACCCCGGTACAAACGTAGGCATCGGTAAGGACGATACACTTTTTGCATTGTCTGACGGCGTTGTTAGGTTTGAGCCTATGAAGAACGGCAGGAAAAAGGTCAGCATTTATGCTGAGGCTGCTGCTAAATAGCAATTTGTAAGCTAAAAGGAGTTTATCGGGGTGATATAAATCCCGACTAAGCTCCTTTTGTTTTTTTATTCCCCGCGTGTCGGGGCTTTAGTTTTGTAAATGGAGGTTTTGCCCTGTGATAGATAAGGTGTCAATAACGATAAAAGCAGGTAAGGGCGGCGACGGTGCCGTTTCCTTCCGCCGTGAAAAATACGTAGCCAAGGGTGGTCCCGACGGCGGTGACGGCGGCAAAGGCGGTAACGTGGTATTCGTGGTAGACGAAGGGACGAACACCCTGCTTGCTTATAAAAACCGCCGCAAGTTCAAGGCGGAGGACGGTATGAACGGTCAGGGCAAAAAGTTTGCCGGCAGAAGCGGTGCGGATTTGATGCTTCCCGTCCCTCAAGGAACCGTAATCAAGAATAGTGAGGGTAGGGTAATCCACGATATGTCCGACGGTAAGCCGTACATAGCCGCTAAAGGCGGCAGAGGCGGCTGGGGCAACACCCATTTTGCCACCGCTACCAGGCAAGCACCCCGTTTTGCCAAAAACGGTTACGAGGGTGAGTACAAGGAGCTTACCTTAGAGCTTAAAATGCTGGCAGACGTAGGCTTGGCAGGCTTCCCCAACGTGGGCAAATCCACCTTGCTTTCGAAGATTTCCGCCGCTAACCCCAAGGTTGCAAACTATCATTTTACCACCTTGGCGCCCAATTTGGGTGTTGTTAGCATATACGAGAAGGATTTTGTTGTGGCGGATATTCCGGGGCTTATAGAGGGCGCATCCGAGGGCTTGGGCCTTGGTCACGATTTTCTCAGGCACATAGACCGTTGCCGTTTGATACTTCATATATTTGACCTTAGCGCCTCCGAAAGAGAAAACCCTCTTGACGATATTAAAAAGATAAACGCAGAGCTAAAAAAATACAGTCCCGCATTGGCAGAACGCCCTCAGATATTGGTGGGCAACAAAATAGATACGGGTTACGATAAGGAAACCCTTACCAAGATAAAACGCTATGCCACGAGAAAAGGTCAAAAGTTGTTTTTGATGTCAGGTCTTACGGGCGAGGGTGTGGACGAGCTTATGCGTGCCGTTTCCGAAACTCTTGAAACCTTACCCCCTCTGACCACTTACGAAAGCGAAGTGATAGAGGAAACGGAAATTGACTATACCGACAGAAGCGTTGACATCACGATAGAAGACGGTGTGTACCACGTGGAGGGCGAGTGGATAAAGAGAGTTTGCGGCGGCGTAAACTTTGACGACAGAGAATCCCTTATGTTCTTCCAGCGCGTGCTTAAAAACAGCGGTGTAATAGAGGCACTTGAAAAATCGGGCATTAAGGATGGCGACACCGTAGAGATTTACGGTATAGAGTTTGATTTTGTAATTTAGGAGAATAAAAGATAATGAGACTTATTGAAAAAGCGTATTATTACGACAATAAAATATATGAAAGCGGCGAGGAGCTTTTTGCCGCCACAGGCGTTAAGGCAGAGGGCCTTGATAAAAATACACTGTCCTACAGAATACTTGCCGACCACAATAAGGGCGACGAGGATAAGCTCAGATTAAGCTTTGATGCTATGGCATCCCACGATATAACCTACGTTGGTATAATCCAAACCGCAAGAGCAGGCGGACTTGAAAAGTTCCCCATGCCTTACGTTCTTACCAACTGCCACAACAGCCTTTGTGCCGTAGGCGGCACCATCAACGAAGACGACCACGTTTTCGGTCTCAGCGCCGCAAAGAAGTACGGCGGCATATTCGTGCCCCCTCATATAGCGGTAATTCATCAGTATATGCGTGAGTGTTTTGCGGCACCCGGTAAAATGGTTTTAGGCTCCGACAGTCACACCCGTTACGGTGCTTTAGGCTGTATGGCGATAGGCGAGGGCGGACCGGAGCTTGTAAAGCAGCTTCTTTGCCGCACTTACGATATAGACAGACCCGGCAAAGTTGCGGTAGTGCTTTCGGGCAGTCCCCGTCACGGTGTAGGCCCTCAGGACGTGGCACTTGCAATCATCGGTAAGGTGTTTAAGAACGGCTTCGTTAAGAACAAGGTTATGGAGTTCGTAGGCGAGGGCATATCCTCTCTCAGCGTAGATTATCGTAACGGCATAGACGTTATGACTACGGAAACCACTTGTCTTTCCACCGTTTGGGAAACGGACGATAAGGTAAAGGAGTATTTAAGCAAGCATGGCAGAGCTTCTCAGTATAAGGAGCTTAAAATAGAAAAACCCGCCTATTACGACGGGATAATAGAGCTTGATCTGTCCTCGATCGTACCCATGATAGCCTTACCCTTCCATCCCGCAAATGTTTATAGCATTGCCGATCTTAACGCAAACGGCGCAGATATACTGAGGGAAAGCGAAAAGAGCGCCGAGGAACTGTTCGGCGGAAGAGTTAAGCTTAACCTCACGGATAAGCTTATAGACGGTAAGCTTCACGTGGAGCAGGGCGTTATCGCGGGCTGTGCAGGCGGTATCTACGAAAACCTTTACGCCGCTTCCAAAATCCTCGAAGGGGCAAATACAGGTTGTAATGCATTTTCCCTTTCCGTTTATCCCGCAAGCCAACCCGTTTATTTAGAGATGATAAGAAGCGGTGTGCTTAAAACCTTGGCAGAGTGCGGCGCCATTATAAAAACCGCCTTCTGCGGTCCTTGCTTCGGTGCAGGTGACGTACCCGCAAACGGCGCGTTAAGTATCCGCCACAGCACCCGTAACTTCCCCAACCGTGAAGGCTCCAAGCCTGGTGAAGGGCAGATTTCCTCCGTTGCACTTATGGATGCAAGAAGTATCGCGGCAAGTGCCAAGAACGGCGGTGTACTCACAGCGGCAACGGATATAGATTATGATGATACCGTACCCGAATATAATTACGATAACTCCGCCTATGCAAGCCGCGTATACGCAGGCTACGGCAAGGCAGACGGAGACAGCAGCTTGATATACGGTCCCAACATTGCGGATTGGCCCAAGATAGAAGCGCTTTCTTCCGATATGCTTTACAAGGTTGCGGCTTATATAACCGACCCCGTTACCACCACTGACGAGCTTATCCCCTCAGGTGAAACCTCTTCCTACCGTTCCAATCCGGAGCGCCTTTCTCAGTTTGCACTTTCCAGAAAAGTGCCCGAATACGTGGGCAGAGCAAAAGAAATAAGAGAAGCGGAGAGGGCAAGACTTGCGGGTAACGACCCCACCCTTGCAATGGCAGAGCTTGCGGACGTTTATTCCGCTATCGAAAAAGCATCCCTTGCCATAGATATGAAGAATACTGGTATTGCAAGCCTCGTATATGCCAACAAGCCGGGTGACGGCTCTGCAAGAGAGCAAGCGGCATCCTGCCAGCGCGTGTTGGGCGGCGGCGCAAACATAGCCATAGAATATGCAACCAAGCGCTACAGAAGCAACCTTATAAACTGGGGGATGATACCCTTTACCACGGATAACCCCGCAGATTTTGATTGTTGCGATTATCTGTTTGTAAAGGGCATAAGAAACGCTATCGAAAACGAGGATAAGGAGATAAAGGCTTACGTTATAAAGGGCGGCATCCTTACAGAAACCACCCTAAAGCTTCCCACTCTTACCCTTGACGAAAAACGTATTATTCTTGAAGGCTGTCTTATAAATTACTACAAAAAGTATTAAGCAAAATAGCTTTCCACCAACTTGTCGCACTCGTTGGGCGAGTAACGCCAGTAGTCTATGTGTCCTTGCTTTATAAAGTAGTTCATAGGCAACGGCTGTGCTTCCGAGGGATAGGTGTCTATTATAACGAGCTTAACCTTCATCTTGTCTTTGATTATGCTTTTTATGTAAACGGCGGCACTTTTTCCCACCTCTACACCGTCACGGTATTCGGCAAGTCCCGCTAAATTCGGGGTAAGCTCTACGAATACACCGTAGCTTTCGATACTGCGGATAATACCTGCGGCGGTTTGCCCGGGACTGTAAAGGGCGGCGTTTTCCTGCCAAGTGCCCAACAGCTCTCGGTGGGAAAGGCTTATTCTGCCACTATCTGCATCTACGGCTTTTACAACAACCTTTATGTCCTGACCGGGGTACATTCTGTCCTTGGGATGGGCAATGCGGGATACGGATAAGGTGTCTATGGGCAGTAAGGATATAATTCCGCAGCCTACGTCCGCAAAAGCACCGAAGGATTCAAGATGTGTAACTCTTGCGTGTATAATATCCCCCGGCAAAAGTCTGTCAATATAGGCAAGGGTGGCTTCCAACTGTGCCAAACGGCGGGATAATATAATACGCACGCCGTTACCGTCCTTGTTAAGCTCTAATATCTTAAAACATACGGGCTTGCCTACGCGGCTTATAACGGCAATATCCTTGGGGCGCTCCCCTTCACGAAGATAAACGCATTCACTGTGGGGAATAATACCCGTGTAGTTGCCCAAACGGACGTGCAGATTGCGCTCCGTGTCGCAAAGCGTGCATACGCCTTCCATAATCGTTCCGTCAACGTATGCTTTTTCCAACGCTTCTACGGATGACGTGGCAAGGCGGTTTTGTTGTGTGCCCAAAAGCCGACCTTCGGGCAGATAAGTGTTTTGCTTCATAATTTGCAATTTCCTTTCCTTTTTGTTTCATCTTATGTATGAACACCAATAGGTAGAACTTATAATTTTGATAGGAGAAAAATATGCTAAACAAGCTTGCAGAAATTGAGAAGAAATTTGAGGGCTTGGAGGAAAGTCTTTCCGACCCTTCGGTTATCAGCAACATTGATAACTATACAGCCATAATGAAGGAGTATAAATCCCTTGAGGAAGTCGTATGCAAGTACCGTGAGTACAAAGCGGCACAGCAAGGCTTTGAGGAAGCTGAGGAAATGATGACCGACAGCGACCCCGATATGAAGGCGCTTGCCCAAGAGGAGTACACGGCTAACAAAGAAGCTATGGAGAGAATAACCGAAGAACTGCGCATATTGCTTCTCCCCAAGGACCCTAACGACGATAAGAACGTTATTATAGAGATCCGTCAAGGCGCAGGCGGCGAGGAAGCGGCACTTTTTGCGGGCGTGCTTTACCGTATGTACACCATGTATGCGGAAGCATCGGGCTTTAAATGCGACCTTATAAACGCTAACGAAACGGAGCTTGGCGGTTTTAAAGAAGTTTCCTTTATGGTAGAGGGAACGGGCGCTTACAGCCGCTTTAAGTTTGAAAGCGGTGTGCACCGCGTACAGCGTGTGCCCGAAACTGAAAGCCAAGGCAGAATACAGACCTCTACCGCTACCGTAGCGGTACTGCCCGAAACCGAAGACGTGGATTTTCAGCTTAATATGGAAGAGCTGGAAATAACCCGTCACCGCAGTGCGGGTGCAGGCGGTCAGCACGTAAACAAGACCGAATCTGCCATAAGAATCATCCACATCCCTACGGGGATCGTGGTTGACTGTCAGGACGAGCGAAGCCAGATGAAGAACAAGGATAAGGCGCTTAAAGTAATGAAGTCCCGTCTTTACGACTTGGAGCAACGCAAAAAGGCAGAAAGCTTGGCTTCCGAAAGACAGTCGCAAATAGGCACGGGCGACAGAAGCGAGCGTATCCGTACCTACAACTATCCGCAGGGAAGAGTTACCGACCACAGAATAGGTATGACCCTTTATTCCCTTGAAAACTTTGTTAACGGAAGAATAGACGAAATGGTAGACGCACTTATAACTGCCGACAGAGCAGAAAAGCTCAAGGCAGGGGAGCAGTAAAGGAGTAAGCTATGATAAACAAAGCCTTTAACAGCGCATTAATCGACGAAGCCGTAAAAGAACAAATAGAAAACCGCGCTTTCCCCGGTGCCGCCTTGGTTATCGGCGATGCAGACGGAATAATATATAAAAACCATTACGGTGCCGCATCCGTGTTTAACGATGATGCCCCTTGTTTTGATAAAGAGCCTAAGGAGTTTACAGGCGACTACGTTCCCGTAACGGAAAACACTCTTTACGATATGGCATCCTGCACCAAGATCTTGTCCACCACTATGGTAGCGTTGCGTATGATCGATATGGGTAAGCTTGCTCTGTATGACAGTATTTCCCGTTTCATAGACGTACCCGAGGATAAAAAGAATATAGAGATTCGCCATTTACTTACTCACACAAGCGGCATAAAATCCCATTTCCTTTTGGAAAAAGACGGCAGAGCTCCCGAAGAAGCGGCAAATATCGTGTTGGATATGCCTCTTTCAAGCCCCACGGGTACCAAAGTTGAATACACCTGTATGGGTTATATACTGTTGGGCAAGATACTTGAGAAGATAGGCGGCAAGCCTCTTGATAAGTTAGCAGACGAGCTTGTTTTCAAGCCTCTGGGAATGAGCAATACCTGCTATCGCCCCTTGGATAAGGGTTATGGCGATATAGCGGCTACCGAGTATTGCGAAAAAGAAGGCAAGTATAAAAGAGGTATAGTTCACGACGAGAACGCTTGCTTCTTAAACGGTATCAGCGCCAACGCGGGTATATTCTCCACCGCTGAGGATTGTTCTAAATTCGCCCGTATGCTTTCCCGCAACGGAATGACCGATAACGGTATGTTCTTGTCCCCCTCGCTTATGAACCTAACCAAAACCGACCTTACCATGGAGGTTGACAAGGAAGAGGGCAGGGGATTAGGCTTGGTAGTAAAGCGCTTCAATACCCTTAGCGCCATGGGTGATCTGTATCCTGCAGGTTCCTACGGTCATAACGGCTTTACAGGCACTTCCATATACGTACACGGCGGTAACGGACTTTACGTGGTGCTTCTTACAAACCGCGTGCATTTTACCCGTTCCTCCGATAGAATCTTCCGATTCCGCAGAACCCTTCATAACCTTTGCACCGCTGAGTACGAAAGAGCAAAGACTAAGTAATCAAACGCATTTTTTTCTTGCCTTGGGTATTACCAGTCGCAATTCGTAAAAGTCACCTAAGTCGTTATCGTTGCGCTCAACCTCAAAGCCCGCGGCGGCGGCAAGTCCTATGGCTTTGTCAACGCTGTTCATAAAAAATCGTATATCGCTTAACGCGCCTATGGTTTTGCCGTGGGCGCATTTTTTCTTCACAGCGGGTTTGAGCGGAGCACCGTTCAAATACCCGTCTATTCGCTTTTCGCACTCCTCGTAGCTAAAATTGTGCGCCTCTGCGCTTCTTAACAGCTTCAGTCTGGCGGAGGAGTTCTCTATCCGTAAAAACTGACGGCACAAACGCTCGGAAAAACCGCACTCGGAAATTATCCGCCTTTCCTCGTCGTCAAATTTTAAAAGCCTCAGCTTGTTGGCAACCGTAGGTTGGCTAAGTCCCAAGGTTTCCGCCAGCTCTCCTTGGTTAAGTCCGCAAACTATCATAATATTTTGCATGGCGGCGGCTTGTTCAAAAAAGTTCAGATCTCTGCGGTAAAGATTCTCAGCCAAGGCGATTTTTGCGCTGTCACCGGCGGTAGCATCCATTATTATGCAAGGGATTTTTTCAAGCCCTGCCTGTTTTGCGGCACGCCATCGTCTTTCGCCGGCTATTATCTCGTATTCAGCCTCGGCGGTAACCTTCTGTCCGTTTATGTATAACGTGGGCAAATCCTCACGCAAGCGCACGCAAATAGGTTGTAAAACACCGTTTTCCTTTATGCTGTGGGAAAGAATATCTATATCCTCGGAGGCAAACTTCTTTCTCGGTTGCAAGGGGTTGGGCGTAAGCTTGTTTAACGGGAGATAGCTAAGTGAAGGGATGTAGGATTTTTTCAGCCCCAATTTTTCTGCCAAACTCATTTTCGTCACTCCTTGATTTTATCTTTTGAGATATATTACCATTTTTTGGCTGTCGAATATCGTCAAAGAGTGTATTTGGGATGAAAAAAAGCTGAACTGCAAAAAACAAAATAGTTAACAAGCAAGGTAAAAACTCGAAGAACGAGTTTTTTCGTTTAATTTGTATTTTTCGCTACGAACAAAAACCACCCTCGACGTACGTCAGTACGCCTAACGGGTGGTTTTGTGTTCGTTTCAACCATTTTTTCTATCCCTAAAAAAGGGGCAGTAAAAAAACTTGCGTTTTTTACTGCCCCGAATGATAGATCTATTATAACTCAAATGTGAATACAGAGCCTTCGCCAAGAACGCTCTCAGCGCTTACTTTGCCTCCATGTGCTTCTATAATGCTTTTAACCATAGAAAGTCCCAAGCCGCTGCTGCCGTTATTGGTGGCGGTTCTTGCGGTATCTGCTCTGTAGAATCTGTTCCAAACCTGTTTTAAGTTCTCTTCGGAAATACCGATACCGTCATCTTCAACACTGCAAAGAACGTGCCCGTCACCCTTGTCCTCGATACTAACGGTGACGTTACCGCCTTCCTTGCCGTATTTAATGGCGTTGTCTATCAGATTAATAAGCACGCGCATTATCTGGGAGTGGTCTGCGTTTACCGTAATAGGCGCGGAGGAAACGACCTTGGTTTTGATGCCTTTTGCATCCGAATCCGGCTTTAATTCCTCTACGACTATCTCCGCAAGCTCGCAAATATCAAAGCTTTCTTTTTCCATAACCTCCGTCTTGTTATCGGAGCGTGCAAGGCTGAGCAGTTCGGAAAGAAGCTTGTTCATTTTAAGGCTTTGACGGTGGATGCTCTTTAAGGACTCTATTCTGTCCTCTTCCGTCGCCTTGGAATCAAGGGCAAACTCACTTTGCGCCATAATAACGGCTACGGGTGTTCTAAGCTCGTGGGATGCATCGGAGGTGAATTGCTTTTCCTTTTCAAAATTTCTCTCTATGGACTCTAACATGCTGTCAAAGGTGGAAGCCAAAACCTGTATTTCTCCCTTACCGTTGCCCATATTAAGCCTTTGAGACAGGTCTTTACTACCGGCAATACTTGCCGCCGCCTCCGTTATTTTTGCTACGGGCTTAAAGGCACGCTTCGTTGCAAGATATGCAAATACCGTTGCCAAGACTATAATAATCGGTATAAGGATTACGGCGTACTTGGTTGTATTGTAAGCCGCGGATAAAGCGTTAGAGGTATCGATGGTTCCGCATATCCATATACCTTCCTGACTTGCACCCGGCTCGTCTATAAACCTGACGTATAAATAATATCCGTCAAGGGTTATTATTTCCTCAATCTTCCAGGTTTTATCAAAGACTATGCCCTTGGGCAAAGCGCCTCCGCCAACACTTACGGTGCTCTTTTTAAGGGTTGAGTGTACGTACAGATTTACGTCCTGAGGCTGGTAATCGATATTTTCCGGCACTATCAGCTCGTACATAGGCTCTTTGCCGCCGCCCGAAGGGAATTTGGCTTCGTTGCTTACGGGAGGAGCAGCGGTATCCGCAGGCGGCTCTTTACCGAAGAAACCGCCGCTTGGGTTTTCATTTTTGCCCGATTCTTTGAATTCAAATTGATTATACAGATTATTTACTTCGTCTCTCAGCATATCTTTTAGCTGAAACTCCGAAGCGGCACTTGCAAATCTGACGGTAAGCATCATAAAACCCACTGACAAAACGGTTATTATAATTGCAATGAACAAGGTTATTCGCAGTTTTATACTTATGCGTTTCATTTTATCAGTCCTTTATAATATAGCCTACACCGCGAACGGTTTTAATAAGCTTTTCGGAGTTTTCGCCATCGACTTTCTTTCTCAGATAGCTTATATAAACGTCAATAACGTTACTGCCGCCTTCATAATCGTAGTTCCAGATGTGCTCTTCAATTTTTTCACGCGACAGTACGTTACCCTTGTTTTTAAGCAAGTACTCAAGGATGGCAAACTCTTTTGAAGAAAGATTAATTTCCACACCGCCCCGTGTAACGCTGTGGGTGTTGATGTTCATAACCAGATTCCCTGCAGTCAAAACGTTGGTGGTATTTCCGCTTTGCCTGCGGGTTACGGCGTGAATACGCGCTATAAGCTCGTCCAAGGAGAACGGCTTGATAATATAGTCGTCAGCTCCTGCGTTAAGCCCCGTTACGCGGTCGTTTACGGCATCCTTGGCAGTAAGTAAAAGCACCGGTGTGTTCTTCTTTCTGTTTCTTATCCATTCAAGCACCTGCAGTCCCGAAAGCTTAGGCATCATGATATCCAAAACTACGCAGTCGTATTCCGCAAAGGAAAGGTAGTCCACGGCTTCTTCTCCATCGTAGCAACTGTCAACGGAAAAATTCTCCAAAGCAAGTCTGCGTGATATAACGGCATTCAAATCTCTTTCATCGTCAGCAACAAGTATGCGCATAAAAACTACCTCCAATATGCAAAAACTATATCAGCACTTCATTAAGATAAAATGAAAAATACCCCTTGGTAACTGTATAAATACTAAGGGGTTTTAATAATTTCAGTTAAAAAACATCTTTTTCGCCCTTATGGCAAGTCCGTTATCGTATGCCGCGGTTTCGCCAAAGGCAATAAATCCGTTCTTATCCCAAATCTGCAAAAGTACGCCTTCTTCTTGCAAATCAGGCTCTCTGTTCCTCAGCTTTTTAAGATATATCTCGCATCCGTTCTTAAAAAGCTTGCTGTAAAAATCGGGCAGAACTACCTTTTTATACTCCGCAAACAAAACCTCTACGGGTATCAGCGCCGCCTTCAATTCTTCTTCGTTCATAGACTCAAGCATATCGGTGGTGTAAGCGTTTTCTATTCTGTAGTCGCCCACTCGTTTTCTCTCCAAAGAGCACATACAAGCGCCACAGCCTAACTTTTCCCCAATATCCTCGCAAAGGGTTCTGATGTAGGTACCCTTGGAGCAGTCAACGTCAATGTAAAACGTTCCGTTATTCTGTAAAGCACGCAAGGAGTAAACGGTGATAGCTCTCGCCTTGCGCTCTATCTCTATACCCTTGCGCGCCATATCCACAAGCTTTACACCGCCAACCTTCAATGCGGAATACATGGGCGGCACCTGTTGCATATCGCCCACAAAGCTTTCAGCGGCTTCTTTGAACTCTTCAAAGCTCGGCAAGCTCCCGTCAAAGCGGGTAATCTCCTTGCCGGTAATATCGCCGCTGTCGGTGGTGAACCCAAGGCTTACCCCTGCCAAATAGCTTTTATCGTGGTCTTGCATATATTCGCAAGCCTTAACGGCTCTGCCCACAAGTACGGGCAAAACCCCCGTTGCCATAGGGTCAAGGGTACCCGCGTGCCCTACGGTTTTAGTATCGTATATCCGTCTTACAATGTTAACGATGCGGTGACTGCTTACCCCCGCGCTCTTGTTAACTATAAGTATGCCGCTTACGTCCATTGATTATAAAACACCGTCCAATTTTTTTACCAACGCTTCTTCTACCTCGTAAACGTTGCCGTTGAATTTAAAGCCTGCCGCATGCACGTGCCCGCCGCCACCGTAGCTTTTCGCCAGCTCCGATACGTCAAAATACTCGTTGGAACGCAAAGAAGCCTTAACGCAGTCCTCTCTTTCGCGGATGACTGCAGAAACCTCCACCCCTAAAATTTGTCTTGGGATTTGGTTAACGACCTCAAAATCACTGTCGGTTGCCCCAATGCGCTCCGCTTTTTCTCTGTCTATTGCCACAACCGCCAACTTGCCGCCGTGATACAGGTGCAGGGAGTTATAGGCTTCCTTTTCCAAAGCGATTTGCGTTTGAGTTTTTTGGTCAAACAAGCGTCTGTTTATCTCCGCAAAATCTATGCCTGCACGCAAAAAATCTGCAGCGTATTCATAGGTTTCCGGCCTTGTGTTACAGTATTTAAACCCGCCGCTGTCAGAGCATATTGCCGTATAAAGCGCCTCCGCCATGGCTAA
This sequence comes from Clostridia bacterium, assembly GCA_017397805.1. Lineage (GTDB taxonomy): Bacteria > Bacillota > Clostridia > Oscillospirales > CAG-382 > SIG636. The sequence continues at coordinate 24,257 of JAFQHW010000072.1, forward strand.
ATCCGCCTTAACGCCAAGCTCCGTCATAAGCTCGTATATTATCTCGCCGTTGGCAATATAGTTATCCTTTAGAAGCCTTTTTTTGCAGGGCAATGTGTTTACCCTATGATGGTCTATCGCCAAATCAAATTCTTTATCCGCAAAATATTGCTCAAAACCGCCAAGCATTGCAGAGGATGCCACGTCAACCGCCACAAGGGTGCCGATTTCGTCGGGAATGCTGTGCAAAAATATGCCGTCCTTATCAAGGGGGCAAAGCTTCCTCGGTATATCGTCGGGGCACACTGCCACTGCGTCCTTACCCATGCTTCGCAAACAGCGCACCAGCGCCGCCGCAGAGCCGATAGTATCCCCGTCGGGATTACCGTGGGTAAAAACGACGAAGCCGTTACGCTCCATAAGGAACGCAGCAGCCTCTTTATAACCAATGTTATTCATCGTCGTCCTCCAAAGGAGTAGTGTACTCAATATTCTTAAGGATGCCCGATATGCGCATAGCACGCTCGGCAGTATCATCCTTAATAAAGCTTAGCTTAGGGGTGGTTCTGAGATTAAGCCTTGCCGCCAGCTCGCCTCTGATATATCCGCTTGCGGAAACAAGTCCTTTCTCCAGCTTAGGGTCGCATTGCCCCAATACGCTGTAATAAACCTTAGCAAAGGATAAATCCGCCGAAACGTCCACACCCGTGATGCTTATAAAAGCACCCGCCACGCGGGGATCCTTAACACCGCGGATTATATCCGTAAGCTCCCTGGCAACGCTTTCGTTAATTCTGTCAATTCTGTGTGCCATTAGGCTTTAATTTCCTCCATAACAAAGGCTTCAAGAACATCGCCCACTTTAATGTCGTTAAACTTCTCAAGACCTATGCCGCACTCAAAGGACTGTGCAACCTCCTTAACGTCGTCCTTGAAACGACGGAGGGAAGATATCTTGTCTTCAAATATAACGACACTGTCCCTAACTACACGGATAAACGCGTTTCTGGTAATCTTACCGTCCTGAACGTAGGAGCCGGCAATAGTACCAACGTTGGGTACGTGGATAGTCTGTCTAACCTCAGCTCTGCCCAATATAACTTCCTTGAACTTGGGCGCAAGCATACCCTTCATAGCGGCTTCTATTTCCTCAAGGCACTCGTAAATTATACGGTAGGTGCGTATGTCAACGCCCTTTTCGTCGGCAGAGGACAAAGCAGACTTATCGGGTCTTATGTTAAAGCCGATAATTATTGCGTTGGAAGCGTCAGCCAGCATAACGTCGTTATCGCTTATGCCGCCTACGCCGGTGTGTATAACTCTAACCTTAACTTCCTCGTTGGAAAGCTTTTCAAGGCTGGATTTAACTGCTTCTGCAGAACCCTGAACGTCTGCCTTAACTATTATGTTAAGCTCCTTAATACCGTCGTTGATCTGGCTGAACAAATCGTCCAGATTAACCTTGGCATTACGGCTGAACTCAGCATCCTTCTTTTCCTGCTTACGCTTTTCAACCAGCTCTCTTGCCATTTTTTCATCCTTAACGGCATAAAGCACGTCGCCTGCATCGGGAACTTCGGAAAGACCTGTTATTTCAACGGGGCAGGAAGGACCTGCTTCGGTAATCCTCTGACCCTTATCGTTAAGCATTGCTCTTACTCTGCCCACGGAGGTACCCGCAATAACTATATCGCCCATTTTAAGGGTGCCGTTTTGTACGAGAACTGAGGCAACAGTACCTCTGCCCTTATCAAGACGTGCTTCGATAACAACGCCTTTTGCGGCTCTGTTGGGGTTAGCTTTAAGGTCCATAACTTCAGAGCTTAACAGAATCATTTCCAAAAGCTCTTCAATACCCATGCGATTCTTAGCGGAAACGGGAACGCAGATAATATCGCCGCCCCATTCTTCGGGTACTAATTCGTACTGCATCAACGCAGTCTTAACGTTATCGGGATTAGCGGTGGGCTTATCCATTTTGTTAATAGCAACTACTATGGAAACACCTGCCGCCTTAGCGTGGTTAATAGCCTCTACGGTCTGGGGCATAATACCGTCATCAGCCGCAACGACTATTACCGCTATATCGGTTATATTCGCACCTCTTGCACGCATAGCGGTAAACGCCGCGTGACCGGGTGTGTCAAGGAACGTGATGTTTTCACCGTTTATGGAAACGCTGTAAGCACCTATGTGCTGGGTAATACCGCCGGCTTCACCGGAGGTAACGTTAGTATCGCGTATAGCATCAAGCAGGGAAGTCTTACCGTGGTCAACGTGGCCCATAACAACAACTACGGGCGCTCTGGTAGTAAGCTCTTCTTCCTTGTCTTCGCTTTCGTCAAACAGCTTTTCTTCTATGGTAACAACAACTTCCTTAGTTACCTCAATGCCCATCTCATCGCAAAGCAGATAAGCGGTGTCAAAATCCACCGTTTCGTTAACCGTAGCCATAACGCCCATCTTCATAAGGCGCTTAATAACCTCGGCAACCGCAGTCTTCATGCGGGATGCCAGCTCGGATACGGTAATCTCGTCGGGTACGCTTATTACAAGCTTAACCGGCTTAGGCTTAAAGGGCGTTTTCTTGGGCTCGTTCTTGTTAAACGCATTCTTGCCATCCTGCTTGTGAGGGGTCTTTTTCTTTATGCGCTGTACGTTCTTGGAATCCTTGTCGGTACGGGTATCGTACTTTTCAAGCTTTTCGTCGTACTTGGAAAGGTCAACGGCTACGCCGCCCCTCGTATCAACGTGGCGCACCTGAGTCTTATCCTTTTTCTTAACGGGGGCGGCACCCTTCTTGGGCGCTTCCTTGGGCTTAACGGCAATGCCTGCTTTTTCAGCCTCAGCCGCAGCTTTTTCAGCCTCTGCCGCCTTCTTAGCTTCTTCCTCAGCCTTTTTAGCCGCCTTCTTGTCATCGTAGAACTTAAAATAAGCGGTAAGGTCCACCTGATTCTTTTGGGTAACGTACTCAAAAATTAAGCTAAGCTCTTCACTCTCCAAAGTGGACATAGAGCTTTTTGCAGGCATACCGTGGTCGGTAAGAAGCTGTATTAAATCCTTATTCTTAACGTTTAACTCCTTAGCTAAGGTGTTAATCTTGTATTTTTCCATTGTTGCCATATATCATCGCACCTCCATATTTGACGGAAGCTCCTGAAGCTTCTCGTATATCTCCGTGGGTATCTGTGTATGAAAAACCTTTTCAAGCCTTTTGGTTTTAACTATCTTTTTAAGGCACTCGCCGTCGGTACAAACGTACGCACCTCTGCCGTCTGCCTTGCCCGTAGGGTCAATCTTCAACCCTTCCTCCGTCTTCACTATTCGCACAAGCTCGGATTTGGGCAACATCTGTTGGCACCCTACGCATTTCCTCAAGGGAATATGCTTTTTCTTTTCATTCATGTCCTTCAAACACCGTCCTCGTCACCCACCCACGGTAGGGCAGCTACTATTCCTCTGCTGGTTCTTCCTCAGCTTCGGCGCTATCCGCCTCAAGTATGCGGTTGCTCTTTATATCTATCTTGCAGCCCGTAAGCTTAGCGGCAAGTCTTGCGTTTTGACCTTTTCTGCCTATGGCAAGGGAAAGCTGGTCGTCGTTAACCATTACTCTGTAGGAGTTATCTCCGTCGGGGATTTTAACAACGGAAAGCACCGTTGCGGGTGCAAGAGCCGCAGAAATGAATTCCACGGGGTCCTCGCTGTATTTGATTATATCTATCTTTTCGCCCACAAGCTCTGCGGAAATAGCGTTTTTACGAACACCCTTGGGACCTATGCAGGAGCCGATGGGGTCAACCTCGGGATTGTTGGAGCTTACCGCGATCTTCGTTCTGCTGCCCGCTTCTCTTGCTACTGCGTTGATAACTACGGTGCCGTCCTTAACCTCAGGCACTTCAAGCTCGAAAAGACGGGTAACAAGACCGGGATGCACGCGGGAGAGAACTATGGAAGGACCTCTGGTTTCTCTGCGTATTTCGGTAATAAACACCTTTATGCGGTCGCCTACCTGCAGGTTTTCGTCGGCAATCTGTTCGTGCTTATAAAGCACCATCTCGTTTTTGCCTATCTCTAAGGTAGCGTTGCCCGTAGTGGGGTCAACGCGGGTAACGATGGCGGAAACGATTTCTTCCTTTTTCTCATCGTACTCTTTTATCATCATGCCTCTTTCGGCTTCTCTGATGCCCTGAATAATAACCTGCTTGCCCGTCTGTGCAGAAATTCTGCCAAAGTTCTTGGGCTTTATCTCTATCTCGTAAACGTCCCCAACCTTATACTTTTTGGATTTTGCGAGAGCATCCTCCAAGGAGATCTCCGTATCGGGGTTTTCAACCGTTTCAACTACGTCAAGTCTGCGGTACAAACGAACCTCTTTTTTATCGGGATCCAACTTAACGCGAACGTTTTCCTGTCCGCCGCTGTCCCTTCTGTAAGCGGAAAGCAAAGCCGCCTCAACCTTTTCCATCATATAAGCGGCAGAAATACCTTTTTCCTTTTCAAGTAAATCCAATGCTTCAAAAAATTCTTTGTTCATTATTTTTCCTCACATATATTCTTGCGGCTTATAACAGTGCCGTTTTTTTAAATTTCGTGATAAATGCAAAGTCTTGCTATAGATTTTTTCGGCAGAGCAACGGTCTTTTCTTCCCATAGGAAGCTAAAGCCTTCGTCGTTCCATTCCTTTAAAACAGCGTCAAACTCCTTAACACCGTCCATGGGGGCAAAAAGCTTAACCTTTACGGGCAGTGCGGTCTTAACGGCATAATCATAATGCTCAGCACGTCTCAGCGCCCTTTCTGCACCCACGCTGGAAACCTCCAAGCAATAAGAGCTTTCAATAGGGTCAGCCTCGTCAAGAAGAGGGTCAATAGCCTTGGTTACAACGGAGCAATCCTCAATAGTGATGCCTTCCTCCTTGTCAATGGTAACCAGCAAATTAAGACCTGCGCCTTCCTTTACAAGCTCCACGTTCCAAAGGGTGATGCCCAAATCCTCAACGGTGGATCTGATTAAGTTTTCTACGTCTTTTGCAATATTTTTTGCCATATACACACACTCCGAAAAATATGTCCGAAAAAAAGTGAGCATTTTAAAATGCTCACTTTTTATAAAATATGCTATCATCAGTAAATTTATTATACCACAAAAAATAATAAAAGCAATAGTGTTTGTCAAAAAAATAGGTCAAATGTTTAAAAATATTAAAATTCAGCACTGTATAAGCCTTTGCTTTCTGCCAAATCCCAATCTACAAACAGCACGTCTTTCGTGGCATTACCTCTGCCGCCCAAGTTTCTTTTGCTTATAACGTCCTCCGCAATAAGCCTATCCAACGCGGCAATAATTTTTTTACGCTCCAACTTCTTATCCTTAGCCACTGCATCAACTACCTTGTTAAAAGTCGGTAAGTTTTTAGAATGCTTGTTTTCCTCGTTCTTCAAATGCTCAAAAATTTTACGGTAATACAGCCCGTAAACGTCTGCTTCGTCGGGCAGGGAAACAGTCCAAGTAGAGGTTTCCATAAGCTGCTTGGAAAAACAGCCCTTAATGGCATAAACGCCAACCTCTTTGCCGTAAATATTCTTTAAAAATGCGGTAACCGAGCTGAAATGCCCGTCGCCGGAAAACAGTACGAATGCTTCAATATCGTCTGCAAGCAGTGCCTTTTGATAAATGTTATCAAGTACGATAAAATCGGTAAAATCTTTTTTTGTTCCGTTAGGGGAGCGTGTATCGATAATCTTGTTTGTGTACGGTCTTATGCGCCCGATTTCGTCCGCTAAATTTTTGTGGGAGAAATCCGCAAAAAACATAACCTCTTTAACGTTGACTCTGTTTTGAAGATCCTCAAACCAGGCTTTAATGTTTGGTCGTATACCGTAGTTGTTGTTAAGTGATATGTACCAATGCTCATAATCTACAAAGACAGCCGCCGTCGGCAAACCCTCCTTGCCCGTTTTTATCGGGGCAGGCAGCATTTTGCGCTCGCGCTCGTCATTGCCTTTGCCAAATAGCCGTAGAATAACCCTCTGCACCTCCTTCCTCAGTACTATTATACGAAGCATTCTACATAGGGATTATATCACTTGAAAATTAACTTGTCAAGTCAGGGTGCTGATAAAGGCACAGAACACGAAAAACAAAAAGAAATTTATAATAAAGTTGAAAATTCGTGGCGACCGAATTTTCTGCGTTGTATTGGTATTTTTTTTCGTTCAAAACGAACCTCGGCTCGCAGTACCTCTGTACAGTTTTCGCCTCGGTTCGTTTCGTCTGCACTCTTTCTCAGCACCCTGATAAATCATCCCATCCCCATTTTACAAAGCTCTTCCTTAAGCTTTTCAATTATTCGTTTCTCAAGACGGGAAATGTAAGACTGTGAAATCCCCAGCATATCAGCTACCTCTTTTTGTGTCAGCTCCTTGCCCTCGGAATCGCCAAACCCAAACCGCTTTTCAATAATCAGCCTGTCCCGCTTTGATAAATTCCCGATAGCGGCACGGATGATTTTCTTGTCCTCTCCGCTTTCAATGGCACTATATACAAAGTCGTTTTCGGTGCCCAGAATATCGGAAAGCAACAGTTCGTTTCCGTCCCAATCGGTGTTAAGCGGCTCATCCAGCGAAAGCTCCGTTTTTCCGCTGACCTTGCGCATATACATAAGAATTTCGTTCTCTATACAGCGGGATGCATAGGTAGCTAACTTTATTTGCTTATCTGCTCGGAAGGTGTTTACCGCTTTCATAAGCCCTATGGTGCCTATGGATATAAGGTCCTCTATCCCCGCACCCGCGCCTTCAAACTTTTTGGCAATATACACCACCAAGCGCAGATTGTGCTCAATAAGCTTATTCCGCGCCGTCACGTCGTATTCCGCCCTTGCGGTAAGCGCGGCTTCCTCCTCTTTATCAAGGGGCGGCGGCAGTGTTTGAGAGCCGTTTATGTAATAAAGCTCGCCTTCGCTTTTGCCGAACAGCTTGAATATAAGCTTTAAAAAGCCTGATTTTATCTTTTTCATCATACCCGACCTTTCAAAATATGTTAGTAGGCGCAATGCCGTCACAGCCGCCAAAGCTTTTGCCGGTCAAATCAACGGCTATGCAAAGCCGTGTGCTTTTGTATTCTTTCTTTCCGAACAGCCTGACCTCACATCGGTCGGGCACAAATGACGGAAGAACCGTACTGCCCCCTATGCCTCTTACGGGTATAGGGCGTATGCCCTTGCCTACGGGTGCATCCCTCATGGCATCAAGCTCGCTTTTTTCAAACAAAGCAAGCAAAGCATTGCTTGAAACGATAACCACGGGCAACCCCGTAAAGGGACAGCAAAGCAAATTGCCGCTATCCGCAAGGCAAAAAAGCGCGCATTCCCGCCTACGGTAAAAAAGCTTTAGCTCTCCGTGCCGCGCCCGTGCCCGCCCTTTGGATTTCAAGATGCAAAACAGAAGCAAAATCCCCGTCACGGAAAGGGAACACAAAAGAGCAACGGGTGATGCTTCGAAGTAAAACACCCCGTTATAAGAGGCATATGCGCCGCAAAGACTGTAGATTGCCCATATTGCGCCGCCCAGTAGGGAACAGCTTACAAAAAAACACACAGCAGAGGCGACGGCGGAGGAAAAGGACTTACACGGGAATGCCGCAAAGCATATAAATAATGCAAAAACACCATGGACAAGGAATGCCACTCCGGGATGCAGACCGTTTATCGGCAGTGCTGCCAAGGAGTACAGCCCACCTAAAACACAAGCGCCCGTAAAGCGCCCCCAAGCAAAAGGTCTGCCCAACAGAAGCGCGGTCATGGCAAGGCATATCCCGTCTGCAAGAAAATTTATAACGAATAAAACATCGGCATAAATAACAGTTTCCTCCAACCGCCGTCGCCCCTTTCGTGAAGGATTATACACCCTCGGAAAGCTAAAAAATGTCATATTCGGAGAGGAACGAAAATATTTTTATAAAGGAGGTACGGTCATATGAATAAAAACTACAAGCTTCGGGGCAAACTAAGCCCATTTTGGTTATTCACCTTGACGTTGATAATACTGCTGGGGATATATTTGCTTGACAATAACGTAGGAGAGGGAGCCGTACAGGTTTTCGGCGGCGGTGTATCGGATGCACCCAACCGTAGCTTTGCGGATTTGATGGGCGGATAATATGTATATTGAAAACGTAAAAAAAGGCATAAGGATAAATCTCCTTGTGCCTATAGGTTTGCTTTTTTTGTTTTTGCTTAACGGCTTTTGGTCAACCGCGGTTATACTGCTCGCCGCCATCGTGCACGAGGCGGGACATATTGCCGCCGCCGCCCTTTGCGGCGCTGCGGTAGAGCGCTTTGACGTAGAGCTGTGGGGTGGCAGAATGTTCTACGGCGGTATGAACGGCTATAAAAAAGAGCTTTTCATCTCCGTAGGCGGCGTAATTGCCAACATAGCTTTAGCGCCCCTTGGTCTTATAAGCATTTTCGGTATTTACGGCAAGCTGTTCTTTGCCGCTTGCGTGTGCTACGGTTTAGTTAACATAATCCCGGCGAAGACTCTTGACGGCGGCGAAGCTCTGCGCTGTATTTTAGCCCTTAGCTGTGACAGCGACACTGCCTACGCCGCCGAGAAAGCAGTCAACACCCTTTCGGTGTTTTTCGTGTGCGCCGTGGGATTGACACTTTCCATACTGACGGGATTTAATTCCAGCGTGCTTATGCTGGCGGTAATAACCGTGGTTTTGATTATTGATTAACTATTTGCAGATCTTTATCTCGTCAACTTGATCGCTGTTGCTTACCCATGCTGTGCCGTCACCCAATTCCCAGCTGTCACACCAAAAATCCTCGGCGGTAAGCGTTGCGACTGAGCTTAGCTTGTAAGTTGCTATCAGTGCGTTGGAACCCTCGTCGTAAAGGGAGGTGGTGGCAAAGGATACGCCGATACCGTTAAAATCACCCTTGTCGTTAATGGCGCCGCCTATATCGGATTTTGCACTTCCGCTTACGTATTCAAGCTTATCGGAAACGGTAAGGACTATCTTGCCGTTACCTATGCCGGAGGGAAGCTTTGCGCTTACGGTAACGGTGCCGTCACCGTTATTCTTTGCAACGAGAGTAACGGCGGGGAGGGAAGTGCCGGGATTTTCGGGAGCAGAGCCTGTGCCGTTGGGGTTGGAAGTTACATCGGATTCGTTAGGCTCGTCCTTGGGTTCCTCACTGTCAACGGTATAGTCGCCGGATACGTCATCAATACTTGCCTCGGTACCCTGGGTTGCGTTTTCCTCGGATTGGTAGGCTTGTTCTTCGCTGTTCTCGGTTTGGGCGCTTTCTTCAACCAAGTTATCATCGCCTTTTTTGCTTTCCTCTTGCTTGTCGTCTTCACCGCAAGCGCAGAAAGCGAAAATCACCGTAATCAGTACCAAAAACAGTGCAAAAAATTTTTTAAGATTCATAACTTTTCTCCTTGTAGGGGTTTTTGTATTTTAGCCGTAAAAAATCAAAATTATTCGTGCCGTTAATTTTCGGCAATAAGCTTTGCCGCCTCGGTGATAAGACTTGACATACTTTTGCCCACCGCACCGGCAACGGAAATACCGCATTTGCTTACGGGTAAAAGAACCTTGTGCCCGTCGGATGCACCCACTGCGGCAGCGGCGGCGGGAGTTATCTCGCCCAACAATGCGTCCGCACAAATGATACCGATGGGACCCGCAATAATATCGGCGGTTCTGCAAGCAACTATTATGGAGTTTTCGCCGGTAGCACCTTGTACCGCACCGCCCTTGAGCATCTCGGCGGTAGCGGCACTGTTGGTACCCACCGCCCGTATTTGCAAATCGGGGCATAAAGCAAGCGCTTCTTCAATTATTCGTCTGCCAAGCTTTCCGCCCTGTCCGTCTATTACTACGATTTTTTTCATAACTTACCACCTTTACGGTGCTATTTTAGCATTATAAACGGTCAATGTCAATACCCGTCAAACCTTAATAAAACTGCCCAAGTGTCTTTTAGAACACTTGGGCAATTTAATAACTGATTAGTCGTCAAGAGCGTCCTTGCGGGAGAGATTGATTCTGCCTTGGTCATCTATCTCGATAACCTTAACCTTAATCTCGTCGCCAACGGAAACAACGTCTTCACACTTAGCAATACGCTTCTTGTCAAGCTTGGAAATGTGAACAAGACCTTCCTTACCGGGTGCGAATTCAACGAATGCGCCGAAGGTAAGAATTCTGGTAACCTTGCCCACGAATACAGTACCAACCTCGGGGTCAAAAGCGATAGCCTTAACTATCTCCAACGCCTTATAGCCGGCTTCCTTATCAACAGCGGCAATAAATACGCTGCCGTCGTCCTCAATGTCGATCTTCGCGCCGGTGTCGGCACAGATCTTCTGGATAACCTTACCGCCGGTACCGATGATTTCACGGATCTTATCTACGGGTACCTTGGTGGAGATCATCTTGGGAGGCCATTACTTCGGCGCCATCAAGCCCAGAGTCGCCGCCTTCATGGCGGAGCTGGACGAGGAGCTGTGGAAGCTGGGCGTCATGGCCAAGACCGAGCATAACGAGACTGCACCTGCTCAGCACGAGCTGGCCCCCATCTTTGCCACCAGCAATATCGCCGCCGACCACAATCAGCTGACCATGGCGCTGATGAAGCGTATCGCCAGAAAGCACAACATGGTCTGCCTGCTGCATGAAAAGCCCTTCGCCGGCGTCACCGGCAGCGGCAAGCACAAC
>JAFQHW010000073.1 GCA_017397805.1 Clostridia bacterium
CTTTGCAACCACTATTGCTCCAATCAGTGCCCTATCGGTAAGCAGTACGTACCACAGATAAAACCTAAAGCTTTGTCGCAGATAGTGCTGGAAATGCTTGCTTCCCTTAACGCCATGAACAAGCAGAGGGAGCGACTTATAGAGATAACGGCTGACGGTGAGATAGAGGGCGAGGAGCTTAAAGATTTCGTTGCAATACAGAAGGAGTTGGAGCGCATATCCGTTACGGTGGAGGCTCTTCAGCTTTGGGTGGAGCAGATGCTTGCCACGGGCAGGATAGATGCCGACAAATACAAAACGGCCAAAAGTAAATAGAGCAAAAACAGCAAAATAGGGGGACTTATTTTGCTGTTTTTATCCTTTATAATATTATGTTTTTAAGCTATAATACTAACACAGATTACCAAAAGAAGGAGGCGTGGATATGTACCTGGCAGAAGAAGGCAAAGCTGACCTCAGAAAAAAAGAGCGATTAAGCGCTATAATTATGCTTATATCCACGGCTGTTTTGGTGCTTTTTATCTGGGTAACGGTATCCAGATACGAAGTGAGTGGGCCTTACGTGGGTGTGTACGTTTTGTGGTTTGCCTTAAGCGTTTATTTTACTAAAGCCTACTTGTTTTTAACTCCGCGTAAAAGATACGGCACGGTAACAGCCATAAAAGATTTTAAAGCGGTGTATATAAGAAGCCACGGCGGCGCCGCCGGTACAGGCGCAACGTATCATGGTATGGATGTGGTTGAATGTACCCTTACTATTGCCTTCGATAAGGGCAAAGTGCGTGACTTTGTTTTCGTTTACAAAGGTGACCTTAAAATACTTAAGGTTGGCGACCGCGTGGGTATATTCCGTTTTCTCAGAATGCCCGTATGGGAGAAAAATCCCGTTTAAGCCTTTAAAGCAAAACTTTGCACTACGGGAAGGTGAAAACACGTGAGAAATAATAAAGAATTAGTAAGCAAAGCCTGTTTATACTGTATCCTTGCGTTTTTGATCAATTATTTGTCAAGTGCCGTTGTTCTCGTCTGCGCAGGAAAATTGGTGGCGTTTTTAACAAGCAATTTTAACATGACGGCAACGGAAATAAATACGCTGTCAATGCTTGCCGTGGCGGTGTTGGATTTGTTATTGATCTTAGCGGCAAGCCTTATATTTATCCGAAAAGTCCTTCCGCCGTTGTACGAGGAGGGAGAAGGAGAGCTGTGGCTTAAAAAGTCTGCTTTTTTGATCTTGCCGGGGGAACTTGTTCGCTATCTTTTCTCCCTTACGGATTTGGGATTCGTTGACGGAAGCGGAAAGTTCTCTATAGTTCCTTCCTGCTTGTTCGAGCTTGTATATTTAAAAGACCCTGATAAATATTCTGCCGTTCGCCAGCTTGGGCGGTTCGCTTTTGTGGATTACGTGGCTTTTTCTCTGTGTTATGTTTTATATTTAGCTGTATTTCTTGTAGCTGTCTTTTGGATGTGTAAGAGGGTTTGGAACAAATACGGCAAGGATTACGCCGATATTTAGGAGGTGCAGACGATGGCTTTATATGCAATAATATGGGTTTTGATTATTTTTGCCACGTATATCGTATGCCGCGCCGTGTATGAGCGCATCCGATTTTTCTTTAAGCTGTTATCTCTCCGCCGCAGGTTGAAAAAGCTTGACCGCAACGGTATGGAGGTCGAATATCTTCAAAAGTTTTCAAAAATAGCATTCGGTGATAAGGGAAGAACCAATTTTACGGTAAAAACAAAGGATAAAATCTACCACGTTACGGTGCTTGCTTTTCCTGTTACCAGAGGACGCTGGAATATAGAAAAGGCAGAAGACCGCTATTATGCCGAGGTGCGCGTGTACAATAATATGTTTTATCAGGTTCACAACAATTCGGGAACGGAGCCGGAGCATTCCAAGGATTACAGAAGGGAAACGCGCATTACCAGAAAGCGCCTTTATCTGTCCGAAGAGAAAACGGAGGGCGAAAAAATACTGCTTGTGTATCCCAAGCCGAAAGCGCTTACCTATGCCGATTACAAGTTCCATTACCTATCTTCGGGCGATAAGATATTCGGATACACCGCCCTTTATGAAGACGACTTTTTTGAGATGCTCCAAGCATGATTTGTCAAAACAACCAAACCGCCGAGGAAAATTTAACTCCTCGGCGGTTTTGCCGTTATACTATTATATGGGCGCTTGCCTTTATTCCGTAATGCTTAAAGTATTCTTCCTCCATGGGTATCCAACGGGAAAGAAAGCTTTTAAGCATTTCTTCTCCGTTCCTTTGACGGATGCGTTCCGTTTGCTCATCGGCATCCACGTCAGCGAAAACCGTAAGGTCTGCATAGGAACCGAACTTGGGATGACAGCTATAAGAGCCTTCTACGATAAGAAACGGCTTTTTTCCTATATTCCGTCTGCCGTTGTAATCCATTTTACCGCAATCGAAAATCCTGTAGGAAAAAGCCTCTCCCTTTGAAATAAAGGGCAACACTTCTTCGGAGAAGCGCTCGTGATGGATATTCTCCCCCGCAGTTTCAAACCGTTCCTTTGACCGAAGCGACGGCGGCAGAAAGAAATCGTCCATATGGATCACGTCTGCGTCAAGTACAAGCTGTAAAAGCCTTGCAAGGGTGGTCTTGCCCGAAGCGGCTCTGCCGTCTATGGCGATAACGCAAGGATTTTTCCTTTCACAAAACGCCGTTAAGCCTTCAAGGATGGGAAACGCTCTGCAAAAACGGCTGTTTACGATTCTGTACGAGGGGTTTTCTTTTTCTCTGTATTCACGGCTGTGGTGTACGGCGGGCATACCCGCCTTTTTGTATTCCTCAAAATAGCCGTCCCATTCTTTCTTTGTGAAGGATACTTCCGCCGAATTAAGAATCTTTTCAGCTTCTTGCAGATAGCTTGCAAAACGCTCCTTGGCATTTTCATTCACTTTGCAGGATGCCGCGAACATACGGAAAAGCCATTGAAGGGGCAGACAGTTTCCCTTCCAAGAGGCTAAATTAACACGGCACACATCGTCCGATATTACTTCAAACAATTCGTCCTTGGCGGGGGAGACCAAGGCATATTCCTTTTGCAGAGACTCAAGGGCGGTGTCGGTATCGGACAGCAGATGCTCCGCCCCGTGTGCCCCCTGATAACACATTTTTATTACGTCCTGAGGCTTTATTGACGGGTGCTTTTTTAACTGCTCCGTAAGATATATTTCGAAATTCATATTAGCTCCGATCAGTTGAAGAAGTCAGCGGTATCTATCTTTTGGTAGCCGCCGAAGCTGTTGGGATATGCAAAAATTTCCTCTGCCAGCTCTTCTCCTAAAAACGCTTTGCTTATCTCGTCGGTCTTTGCCGTAATATCCACGTCCTCAAAAAGCTCGGGATAAACGGTTTTGGCAACGAACCAGGTGTTTATCAAAGCGATTTCGTAATTGGTGTAGTAGGCGTTGTACGCCATCTGCAGATACACCTCTCCGTCGTTCCAAGCCTTGCAGGTATCAAACATGGTGCCGTCCTCACCGTACAAGGGTTTGATGTTTTTAACGGCGGCGGCATCCATAATAATAACGTCAACGTCGCCGCCTATATCCACAAACTTTTCCTCCTCAATGGGTTGTATTCCCTCAGCGGAAAGACCTGAAACGGCATTCTTTACGTTGGCAATTTTAAAGGGGATGTAGTTCTGCGCCGTCATAAGATGGTCGGCGGTGCCCCAGTTGCCAAGACCGCAGATGTAAACGGAAGGCTTATCTTCGTCGGGGATGTCCTTGGTGCGCTCTGTTATCTCGTTGGTTTCTTTCTCGATAAAAGCTATCAACCGGTCAGCCTTTTCTTCCTTGCCGAACACCTTGCCGAGAAGCTTCATACTACTCTTAAAGGCATCGTCAAACACCCCGTCCGCACCTGATCTGAGGGTGATGACGGGCACACCAAGCTTTTCTTGGAGGGCGTTGGCTATCTCTGCATCCTCGTACTCGGAAACAACCACGTCGGGATTGCAGAAAAGTATCTTTTCCGCTTCCGGTGTTTGTGCCATAGGACCGCCCGTGCCGCAGGAGGGAAGCTTGCCGAAAGCCTCGCCGTAAGCAATTACGTATGGACGGGCAACGGAGTCAAACATCGTGGGTCTTTCGGAAAGGGTGGTATTGTCAATATCCTCCACACCGCAAAGCAGTTGGACGTTGCCGATATAGCTGTACATACGCAAAGCGCCCGCGCCGATGCACACCACCCTTTCATAGCTTTCGGGTGTAACCGTAACTTCTCTGCCTATCATGTCGGTAACGGTAATCTTTTCTGCGGAAGAATCGTTCTTCGTTTCATTATCCGCGGTACAAGCGCTCACCGTCAGCATCGTGGCGATAGCTATAAGAAGTGCTAAAAGCTTTTTCATTTTCACTTTCCTCCGATGATGATTTTTTGGTTTTCTATCTCAACTATTCTCACGTCAATACCAAAAGAGTTTTTTACGGCGGTTGGTGTTACCGCCTCCTTGCCCCCTTGGCAATGGATCGCGCCGTCTTTTAAAAAGAAAAATCTATCTCCGAAAGCTAAGGCTTGATTAAGGTCGTGGATAGAGCATAGGACGGCAATGCCCTTGGTTTTTGCCAGCCTTTTTGCTTCCTCGGTAATAAGCTGTTCGTTTGCAATATCCAAATTTCCCGTAGGTTCGTCAAATACTAATAGCTTCGGCTCTTGCGCCATGGCTCTGGCTATGGCGACCTTCTGCCTTTCACCGCCGGAAAGCTTGCACACGTCACTCAAAGCAAGGTCTTCAAGCTGCATATCGGCAAGTATTTTCTCAACGGCTTCGCAGTCTGCTTCGTCGGCTTTTGTGCCAAAGCGGGACACCCTGCCCATAAGAACCGAGTCAAACACCGTAAGCGAGCCGAACCGGATATCCTGCGGAACGTAGGCGATGCGTTTTGCCCGTTCTCTGCGGGGCATTTTAAGCAAGTCTTCGCCGTCGAAGCGGATGGAGCCTTCGGAAGGCGACAGGATGCCCAAAAGGTTTTTGAAAAGCGTTGTTTTTCCCGAACCGTTTTTGCCCAGCAGAATGCCTATCTCACCGCCGTTAAGCTTCAGGTTTATTCCGTTCAAAACGGGTGCGGCGCGCTTTCCGTAGCTGAAGGAGAGGTTTTCTATACTTAACATTGCCCCTTCTCCTTTCCCCAAAAAATAACGGCAATAAAGAAGGGCGCGCCCAGCAGGGAAGTAACCGCACCTACGGGCAGTGCCGACCCATTGCCGATACTGCGTGCCAGCGTGTCTGCCGCAAGAAGAAGCAAGCTTCCCCCAAGGGCGGACATGGGGATGGCAAACCGATGGTCATGCCCCAACAGTTTTTTTGTGATATGGGGACAGATTATCCCCACGAATCCTATAATACCTAAAAAGGACACGCACACGGCGGTAATAACCGAGGCTAACAGCATGGCAGTAAATCTCAGCGCGCTTACGTTAACACCCATACTGCGGGCGGTAGCTTCACCGCTTAGCAGAGCGTTTAACCGCCAAGCCGTAATCTGAAAAAATACAAGTCCCGCAAGCACTACCGCAAGCATAATGGCATCCGTCTTGTAGGTGGCTTTGCCAAGGTCGCCAAAGCTCCATACAACCGCGGCGGAAAGTCCTACGTCCGTGGCGTAGTATTGCAAAACGGTGGTTGCCGCCGTCCACACAGCGCCCACGGCAATACCCGCAAGCACTACCACGTTGGGGGAAAATGCGCGTATTTTGCACAGTCCCAGAATCAAAAGGATAGATGCCGTAGAGAATAAAAATGCCATAAGCGCGGTGGAATAGGGGTTTGCCCCCAAAGAGAAATTGGTTAAATTATTGCCCGTGGACAAAAATCCCCCCGCAAAGGCGATGATGGACAGATTGGCACCGAAAACCGCCGCGTTGGATACACCCAAGGTAGAAGGCGATGCCATGGAATTATTAAGGGTGGTCTGCATAATCAGTCCCGCAACGGATAACCCCGCGCCTGCAATTATTGCCGCCAACACTCTTGGGATGCGGATGTACCATATTATTCTTTCGTGGGCAGGTGTGCCCTGATGAAGCAAAGCCTTGACCCCTTCTCCAACCGTCATATGGGAGGAGCCTACGAAGGTGCATACCGCCGCCATGGCAACTACCGCAAACAGCGCGGTCGCAATCAACGCGTAGGCTTTTCGGTTTTTTCTTTTAATTTTCGTTAACGTGTTCATTTTAAATAAAAAAGACCGTTGCCCCCCATCTTCTGATGGACGGCGACAGTCTTCATGACCTTTATTTTAATAATAGGGATGTGCGTGTAAGGATTCAGCTCATCGACTTCAGCCGATCTCAGTCGAATAGGCTCGACCGTTTACAATTTACTGTATTATATCATATTTTAAAGTTTTTTTCAAGTCCTCTCATATGATAAAAGACAAGAATCGTTGAAAAAACTTATAGGGTATGGTATAATCGGATAAAGCTTTGATATATAAAGGTATGAATTATGAAACTTTACGCACCGAGTTACTACAAAAGATTCGTCTGCATAGCGGATAAATGCGACCATAGCTGTTGCATCGGCTGGGAAATAGACGTAGATACGGTAACCTATGAAAAATACAAAAGCTATAAAGGCGGCTACGGCAAAGAGATTTTGAACAGCATCTCTGCGGAAGACACGCCCCATTTCGTCCTTTGCGCCCACGACAGATGCCCCCATCTTGACGAAAGAGGACTTTGCAGGATAATCCTTAACGCGGGTGGGGAGTATCTTTGTGACATCTGCCGAGAGCATCCGCGGTTTTACAACTACACGGCAGTTGCCGAGGTGGGACTTGGTATTTCCTGCAGAGAAGCGGCAAGGATAGTGCTTTCCTCTTCCGGTTACGACCGTATGGAGGAGATAGGTGACGTAGATGCTTTTGAGGATGAAATCACCTTCGACGGACGCTTGGAACGGGAAAAGATATACCGTACACTAAAGGACGAAGGAAAAAGCTACGAAGAAAGGCTTGAAGCCATATACCGCACTTACGGCATAGACGCAGGCAAGGACGAAGCTTGGCTTGAAATTATAAGAAACCTTGAATATCTTGACGATACCCATAGAAGCTTGTTTTTAAAATACTCGTCAGCTATGCGCCTCAAGGGGAAGGACGAATATTTGGAGAGGGCGCTGGCGTATTTTATCTACCGTCATCTGACCGAGGCGTATTGCATGGAGGACTTGAGGGAACGGCTGTCATTTTGTTTGCTTTTGGAGCGGCTGTTGGCTTCGCTGATTTGCGCCGAAAAGGCAGAAACGCTTGAAGAAGTTGCGGTGTTGGCAAGCATTGTTTCGGAGGAGATAGAATACTCCGAGGACAACACGCAGGCTTTGACCTTTCTTTAGATAATTACGGCACTTTTATATAAACCTCTGAATTTTTGGGAATAATAACCTAAAAGGCAGACATAGCTTTAAATTGAAAACATTATACTATAAGGAGAGTATTTTATGGCACGTTTTACTTTACCCAGAGATCTATACCACGGCAAGGGCGCACTTGAGAATTTGAAGAATCTGCAAGGCGAAAGAGCAATGGTTTGCGTGGGCGGCGGCTCTATGAAGCGCTTCGGCTTCCTTGACAGGGTGGTTTCTTATCTTGAGGAAGCGGGTATGACCGTTGAGGTCTTTGAAGGTATCGAGCCCGACCCTTCCGTTACCACCGTTATGAAGGGCGCTCAGGCGATGGCAAAATTTCAACCCGATTGGATAGTTGCCATAGGCGGCGGCTCTCCCATAGACGCGGCTAAGGCGATGTGGATAAAGTACGAGTATCCCGAGATCACCTTCGAGGAGATGTGCGTTGTTTTCGGTATCCCCGAGCTTCGTAAGAAGGCGCGCTTCTGCGCTATCCCCTCCACCTCCGGCACCGCTACCGAGGTTACCGCCTTCTCCGTAATAACCGACTACGAAAAGGGCATCAAGTACCCCTTGGCTGATTTCCAGATCACCCCCGACGTGGCGATAGTTGACCCCGATCTGGCAGAAACAATGCCCAAAAAGCTGGTTGCCCACACGGGTATGGATGCCATGACCCATTCCATCGAGGCTTACGTTTCCACCGCACGCAGTGATTTTACCGACCCCCTTGCGATTTTTGCCATCAAGATGATACAAAGCGACCTTATCCCCTCCTACAACGGCGATATGGAAAAGCGCGCCTCCATGCACAACGCACAGTGCCTTGCGGGTATGGCTTTCTCCAACGCTTTGTTGGGCATAGTTCATTCCATGGCACATAAAACGGGGGCAGTGTTTGAAGATTTAGGCGCGCATATCGTTCACAGTGCGGCTAACGCAATGTATCTTCCCAAGGTTATCGCCTTCAATGCCAAGGACGAAACCGCTAAAAAGCGTTACGGCACTATCGCCGACTATATGGGACTCGGCGGCGAGGACGACGATGAAAAGACCAAGAACCTTATCGCCTATCTCAGAGGTATGAACGATGCGCTTAACATTCCTCAGTGCATCAAGAACTACGGCAAGGACGGCTATCCTTGTGAGCAAGGCTTCGTTCCCGAAGACGTTTTCTTGGCAAGACTGCCCGCAATAGCAAAGAACGCGGTAGCGGATGCCTGCACCGGCTCCAATCCCCGTATCCCTACCGTAGAGGAGATGGAAAAGCTTCTTAAATGCTGCTACTACGACACGGAAGTTGATTTTTAAAAATCAATAATTAAGCAAAGCCGTCGGACTTCAAGCGCCTGAAGTGCCGCCGGCTTTATTTTATGCTTATTATTTCTTTGCACAAACTTTCAATTTTCAACTTTCAATTTTCAATTATACCATTCCTCAATTAACGGACGAAAAGACACGGGATACTTTATCACGCCCATAACTCCGTGGGCGGCGTTCTCCTCAAGCTCCAATATCCGCACCACCTCGCCCTTCACGGGGTTGGGGCGGAATATTCCTTTTTCGTGGGCAAGGGTAAACCCAAAGCGCTCGTAAAACCGATGCCCGTAAACCAGCATAAGCTTCTCGCCACGTTCCTTGGCTATTCTTATGCCCTCGCTCACCAGCATAGTGCCCGCTTTCAGTCCTCTGTATTCCTCAAAGACTGCCAAAGGCGCAAGGATCAACGCGGGGACGGAGCTTACGGGGGATTCCACCGTTACTCTGCTGAACAGAATATGCCCTACCACCTTTCCGCCTTCCTCCGCCACCAACGACAAAGCGGGGTCATAGCCTTCTTCTTCTCTCAGGGCGCGTATAAGACGGCTTTCCCAATCGTGCCCGAAGGCACTGTCGTGTATGCGGTCGATGGTTTCAAAATCTTCTTTTCGTTCCTGTCTTATTATCATCTTTATACCTCTATATCGTCAATAAACCCTTGCTCTATAAGCAGTCTTGTCATGCTGACCTCGCGGATGACCTTCCGTTGCTTTTCGCCGCCGTCCTTCCAATCCTCTGCGCTTATATAGCCGTAGGCGGGACAGCATATGCTTTCCATATAAGGGGGCAGGTAAAGGTCTGCTATCAGCTTGCTTCGCTTCATGTGGTAAAGGGAGGTTATAAGCAACACCTTTTTAACCTTTTCATATCCCAAGGCGCGCCCCATGGCAAAAGCACCGCACACCATATTCTCCTCGGTGGTGGTGGCAAGATTATCGCGTATTACGTGCTCTTTAGCCATGCCAAGCTCAAAGGCAAGCCGCGCCATACTGTCTGCCTCGGTCATCCTGCCGTACACCGTATCCCATTCCACGCCGCCGGAAAAAACGGAAAATTTGCAAAATCCCTCGTTATAAAGCTCTGCCGCCTTGGGCACGCGGTCGATAAGGGGGCACATGCCGCCAAGCACCAGCATACAGTCGCCCAATTCTCCGCTTTTGTCCTCTACCTTGTCAAAAACCACCTTTTGCACTATTTCTTCGTTTATGGCTTCGTCTTTTATTCTCGAAAGTTTCATAGCTATCACCTATAAAATTATTGGGCTATCCGCGGACAGCCCAATAGAATTATTAAAGAACCTTGGATAAAAACTCCACAAGTCTGGGATGCTTGGGATTTCCGAACAGCTCGGCAGGAGGACCTTGCTCGATTATCTGCCCTTTATCCATAAACATAACCCTGTCGGCAACCTCGCGGGCAAAACCCATCTCGTGGGTAACTATAACCATAGTCATACCCTCGTCGGCAACCTGCTTGATAAGGTCAAGCACCTCGCCTACCATTTCGGGGTCAAGGGCGCTGGTGGGTTCGTCAAAAAGCATAACCTTGGGGTTCATAGCCAACGCACGCACTATTGCAATACGTTGCTTCTGACCGCCCGATAAGGTGGAAGGGTAGCACCCTGCCTTATCTGCAAGACCTATACGCTCAAGCAAGCGCATGGCGTTTTTGGTTGCTTCTTCCTTTATTGCTTTTTTATCCTGAAGGGGCAACTTCGCCGCCTTCTTTTTTCTGAACAGATTAAAAAATCCGTTGGCAATATTCTTGCGCAAGGCGATGCGCCTGTTCTGCTTGGCAACGAGGATGGGTGCCAAGGACACGTTTTGCAACACCGTCTTGTTGTTAAACAAATTAAACTGCTGGAACACCATGCCGATATGGCGGCGGCTCAAGTTAATGTCCACCCTTATATCCGCCAGATCCTTGCCCTCAAAGAATATAGAGCCGGAGGTGGGGTCTTCAAGGCAGTTAAGGCAACGCAAAAACGTACTTTTACCGCTACCGGAAGGACCTATAACCGCAACCTTCTCACCCTCGTTTATGGTTTCGCAAATGTTGTCAAGGACGGTAAGCTTACCGTACACCTTTTTAAGGTTAACGACCTCTATCAACTCTCGCCAACCTCCTTTCCAACAGCTTAACACCAAGGGTTATAATCATTACCAGCACCAAATATATTGCCGCCAACATAAGATAGGGAATTATGTATTCGTAGTTAGAGCTGCCTATATCCTTAAAGGCTTTCGTCAGATCTACCACGGTAATAAAGCTTGCTACGGAGGTTTCCTTGATAAGCACGATAAACTCGTTACCCAAGGTAGGCAAAATGTTTTTTATCGCCTGGGGGATTACTACCTTTATCATGGAAACGGAGAAGCTAAGCCCCACCGCACGCGCCGCCTCCAGCTGACCGCCGTCAACGGACTGTATACCGCTACGCATTATCTCGGATATATAAGCGCCGCTGTTCATACCGAATATTACTATCGCCGCGTTGATCGCCTCGATCTGCACGTCCAAAGCGGGGAAAAGCACGAAATAACCTATAAGCAACTGAACTACTATAGGCGTGCCTCTGAAAAAGCCCACATATATATCGCAGATTACCGAAAAGATCTTGGTGACAATATTGGTTTTGGGCATAACCTTTACGGCTGCTATCAGTGTACCTAACACTATACCGATAAGAAGGCCCAGTACGGCTATCTGTAAGGTAGCCTTAAGACCGTCAACAACGGTAACCCAGCCGTCGTAGGTTATAAATTTTTCATAAAAAACATCCCACTTTTGTTGCATGTTTATTTGCCGATGTTCTTAAGAACGTTTACTACTTCTTCGGTGGTCTTGCAAGCGTCAAATGCGGTGTCGTCATTCTTGCATACAACAACCTGATAAGCTTCGGTGTAGTAAGGAGTGCTGAAGGAAACAACCTTTTCACGGGCGGGGTTGATGGTCATAGCTGCAAGACCTACGTCAACGCCGTTCTTACCAAGAGCTGCGGTGATGGAATCAAATTCCATATCAACTATTACAAGCTCCATACCGAGTTCATCTGCGATAAGCTTTGCAATTTCCATATCGATGCCTGCAAATTCGTTACCAACCTTAAATTCAAAGGGTGCGAAAGCGGCGTTGGTAGCTACAACAAGCTGTTTGTCTGCATTGTCAAGGTCAACGGTGCCTGCGGGGATGGTTGCGCCTTCCCAAGCGTTGGCGTTATCGTCGTTAACGTTTGCATATTTATCAAATATAGCCTGAACATCATCAGCCTTGTCTGCAAGTACGGTGTTGATACTTGCAAGAAGCTCTGTCTGTGCCTTGTCAACGGCTACGCCGTAAGACTCGGTCGTAAGGGGAACCTCTATCATCTTGGTGCCTTCGTTCTTTGCAACCAATTCTCTTGCTACGTCGCCGTCGATAACAACGTACTTAACGTTGCCTGCCTTAAGGTCTGCCATTGCAAGGCCGCCGTTTTCGTAGCCGTTAACCTTAAGATTGTCAAAGCCTTCAAAGCCCCAGGAAGCGTCGCCTGCCATATAGAAATAACCGGTGGTGCCGTTCTGAACGCCTACGGCAACCTTTTCGTCACCGCTTGCCTTTTCTTCTTCCTTGCCGCAGGAAGCGAGGGAAAGCAGGGAAGCCGTCATAATAACAGCCAAAAGAATGCTTAAAAACTTTTTCATGTGATAAATCTCCTTCAAAAAATATTTTATGCAGTCATTATACAATAAATAATGTAGTTTTGTCAATACTTTCCCCTTTTATCTTTTTGTTGACAAACAGGTGATAATTTGTTATTATGAAAATCGGAGATGATTTTTTAATGGAAACGAAACGTGTTTTTCTTATCATCCTTGACAGCTTGGGTATAGGCGCGTTACCTGATGCCGCCGAGTATGGCGACCAAGGCGCAAATACCCTTAAAAGCATCAGAAATTCCAAGGCTTTTTTTGCCCCTAACCTGAAAGAATTGGGGCTTTTCAATATCAAAGGCACAGATGGCGGAGTCGATATGCCCAAGGGCGCGTTCTGCCGTATGAAGGAGGCATCCAAGGGCAAGGATACCATCATCGGTCATTGGGAGATTTGCGGTATAGTATCGGAACGTCCCATGCCCACCTACCCTGACGGCTTCCCCCGTGAAGTGACGGAAGCTTTTACCGCCCTTACGGGTAAGGAGATACTTTGCAATTTGCCATATTCGGGAACGGAGGTTATTAAGGACTACGGCGAGGAGCACTTAAAAACGGGCAAGCTTATCGTGTACACCTCGGCGGACAGTGTTTTCCAAATTGCCGCCCACGAGGAGTTGGTTCCCTTGGAGGAGCTTTATACCTACTGTGAAACCGCAAGGAAACTGCTTCACGGTGAACACGGCGTAGGCAGAGTCATCGCCCGTCCCTTCGTAGGCTCGGCGGGCAGTTTTACCCGTACCGCCAACCGCAGAGATTACGCTTTGAAACCGCCCGTACCTACCGTTCTTGACCGCATCAGCGGTGAGGGTATGCAGGTAAAAGCGGTGGGGAAGATAAACGATATTTTTGCCGGCAGCGGCATTACGGAAAGCTATAAGACTCACGGCAATGCCGAGGGGATGGAGATAACTTCACGCATCCAACAAGAGGATTTTCACGGTCTTTGCTTCGTTAACTTGGTGGATTTTGATATGATCTACGGGCACCGCCGCGACGTGGACGGCTATGCGGGTGCGATAAGCGAGTTTGATGAGTGGTTGGGCGGTTTTATGAAAGAAATGAAGCCCCACGACGTGCTTATAATAAGCGGCGACCACGGATGTGACCCCGGATATACCCATACGGACCATACGAGGGAATATACGCCCCTTCTTATATACGGCGACGGTATAAAAGCCGTTGACTTGGGCGAGGGCGAAAGCTTTTCGCTTATAGGCAATACCGTGTGCGGTCTTTTGGGTATCCCCCACTGCGGGGGAAGTTTTACGGACAAATTGATAAAAGATATATGATTGTGAAAGGGATAACCGATATGCTTACAGACGTTCAAATTGCAAGACAGGCAAAAATGTTACCCATTACGGAGGTTGCTTCAAAATTAGGTATCAATACCGAGGATTTGGAGCTTTACGGAAAATATAAGGCAAAACTGCCCGACGAAGTTGAAAAAGCGTTTGCTTCCCGTCCCGACGGTAAGCTGGTGCTTGTTACCGCTATCAGTCCTACCCCCGCGGGCGAGGGCAAAACTACCACAACGGTCAGCTTGGGACAGGCTATGGAACATATCGGCAAGAAAGCCGTTATCGCCTTGCGAGAGCCTTCTTTGGGCCCCGTTTTCGGCGTTAAGGGCGGCGCGGCGGGCGGCGGCTACTCTCAGGTAGTGCCCATGGAGGATATAAACCTTCATTTTACCGGTGACTTCCACGCCATAACCAGCGCAAACAATCTGCTTTGCGCCATGATAGATAACCACCTGCAGCAAGGCAACGCTTTGGGCATCAACCCCAAACGCATAATATTCAAGCGTGCCATGGATATGAACGACCGCGCACTGAGAAATATCGTGGTAGGCTTGGGCGGTAAGGCTGACGGCGTAACCCGTGAGGACGGCTTTCTTATCACCGTTGCTTCCGAGATTATGGCGGTGCTTTGTCTTTCCGAGGATTTAGCAGACCTAAAGAATCGTTTGGGCAACATACTGGTGGCTTATAAATACGACGGCAGTCCCGTTTATTGCCGCGACATTAACGCTCAAGGTGCTATGACCGCTTTGCTTAAAGAGGCTTTGAAGCCTAATTTGGTGCAGACCCTTGAGAATACCCCTTGCATTATCCACGGCGGGCCTTTCGCCAACATTGCCCACGGTTGTAACTCCGTTAAGGCAACCAAGCTTGCTTTGAAGATGGCGGATTACTGTATTACCGAGGCGGGATTCGGTGCCGATTTGGGTGCGGAGAAGTTTTTGGACATCAAGTGCCGCGTGTCGGGTCTTCGTCCCTCTGCGGTGGTGCTCGTTGCTACGGTACGCGCTCTTAAATATAACGGCGGTGTGGCTAAGGATGCGTTAAAGGAAGAAAACGTAGAAGCACTCAAGAAGGGCATTTGCAACCTTGGCGCTCATATAGATTCTCTTAAGGCTTTCGGTCTTCCCGTGGTAGTGGCTATAAACCATTTCTACGCGGATACGGAAGCGGAGTTGAACGTAGTTAAGGAATACTGCGCCGAGAAGGGTGTTAAGGCTGTGGAAGCTCGCGGCTTTGCCGAAGGCGGCAAGGGCGCTACCGACTTGGCTTTGGCTGTTTGCGAAGCTTGTGAGGAGCCTTCCGAGCTCAAGTTCAGCTACCCCGACGAATACGGCATTAAAGATAAGCTTTTGGCTCTTTCCAAGGGCATTTACCGCGCCGAGGGCGTGGATTTCAGCACGGCGGCAGAGTCTGCCATTAAGGAGATAGAGGCATTGGGTTACGGTAATCTTCCCGTATGCGTGGCAAAAACCCAGTACAGCATCTCCGACGATCCCACAAAGTTGGGTGCACCCACGGGGCATCGCATTTCCATAAAAGAGGTGCGCGTTTCCGCAGGTGCAGGGTTCGTGGTAGCTCTTGCAGGCCCCATAATGACTATGCCCGGTCTTCCCAAGAAGCCTGCGGCAGAGATCATCGACGTGGACGAAAACGGATATATAGACGGATTGTTTTAAGGAGCGAATATGGCAGAAAAATGCTATTATTCAAAAAGTGAAAAAGAGACCGAGGATATAGCCTTCAGCTTGGCGGAAGGGTTGTCTTCGGGTGACACCCTTGCTCTTTACGGCGAGATGGGTGCGGGCAAGACCGCCTTCGTCAGGGGCCTGGTTAAAAAACTGCTCCCTCAGTGCACGAGACTGGTGCACAGCCCTACCTTTGCCATAGTGAACGAGTACAGAGGCGAGGAGTATTCCGTTTATCACTTCGATTTTTACAGAATAAAGGATGAGGAGGACTTGTACTCCGTTGCCTTTTACGATTATTTTGACAGGGGCGGTATCATAATTACCGAATGGAGCGAGTTGTTTGACGATCTGCTCCCCCAAAACAAAAAGACCGTCCGCATAGAAAAGGACGGGGAAGAGGGCAGGCGCATTTATGCTGATTTTAGCCAT
Organism: Clostridia bacterium; assembly: GCA_017397805.1. GTDB lineage: Bacteria > Bacillota > Clostridia > Oscillospirales > CAG-382 > SIG636. The sequence continues at coordinate 15,821 of JAFQHW010000073.1, forward strand.
TGATACTACGGCGCTTACCGCTACCGCGGCGGCGGCCATATACGAAAACGGCGAGATAAAAAAGTATTCACTTGCCACCGTTAACAACGGTCTTACTCATAGCGAGACCTTGTTTCCGCTTATAGACAACGCGCTTTCCCTTATGGGCAAAAGCGTGAAGGACGTAGAGCTTTTCGGCGTTTCTGCCGGTCCGGGGTCCTTTACCGGTGTCCGCATAGGCGTTGCGGCGGTAAAAGGACTTGCTTTTGACGGCAGACCCACGGTTGCGGTTTCCGCGCCGGAGGCGTTGGCTGAAAACATAGGTGCCGAGGGTGTGATATGTCCCCTTATGGATGCAAGGCGCGGTGTTTTCTATAACGCAATGTTCCGCAGAGAAAACGGTGTTCTTTTTAGGCTTACTCCCGACAGAGCCATCTCGGCAGAGGAGCTTTCTGCGGAGATAGAAGGCTACGGTACGGTATATCTGTGCGGCGACGGCGCGGCGCTTTATCAAAGCCTTCATAAGGGAGAGGGAAAGGTAGTTCCTCCTTCCGTAAGCGAAAGATGCCAAAACGCGCTGTCGGTGGCTTCCGTTGCCGCAAGGATGTGGGAGCAAGGGCAGACCTTAAGCTCCGCCGAGCTGGCACCTATATATTTACGCAAGCCCCAGGCAGAGCGTGAGAGAGAAGAAAGACTGAAAAAAGAGGAGAATAAATAATGAAGCTTGTTATAGCCGCCGACCACGGTGGGTACGATATTAAAGAAAAGATAAAGACGGCACTTCTTGAGAAAGGACACGACGTTGAGGATTTAGGTACCGATAACGGCACCGATTCCGTGGACTATCCTCTGTTTGCAAAAGCGCTTTGCAAGGAGATTCAGGAGGGCAGAGCGGAGCTTGGCATACTTTGTTGCGGTACGGGTATAGGTATGTCCATGGTTGCCAATAAGCAAAAGGGCATAAGGGCGGCAGTTCTTTCCGACGAGTTTTCTGCTGAGATGACCCGTCGCCACAATAACGCCAACGTGCTTTGCTTGGGCGGCAGAGTGTTAAGCGATGAACGCGCCGTTCTTTTGGCTGAGCTGTTTGTAAACACCCCCTTCGAGGGCGGCAGACACCAGCGCAGAATCGATATGATGGAATAATACTACCGAAAAACGGAGCAGAACATGAACAACGTTACAAATAACGGCGCTACCCGTCCCATGCCTGCCGTAGGCAACGGCTTACAGCAGCTTAACTCGGATTTTGCCGTAGCAAATGTTCAAAAGAATATAGGTGAAAAGACCTTTAAAAAGCGTATGGCACGCTTTGCCCATTCAAAGTCCGTGTTTACCTTGGCGGTGCTTATAAGCCTTTCGGCATTGCTTACGCTTTTTCGCCCCTATATATTGCCGGTAAAGCTCAGCTTGGCAGGGTTCAGGGTAGCTTTGGCGGTTTGCCTGTGGCTGGTATATATTACCGGCGGCAAGCGGGGCATGGGTTTTATTGCGTGGCTTCCCGTGGTGGAAACCGTGTGGTACTCCGTAATGATGGCGTTTTTTGCCGCGTTTATCGGTTGCGGTGTGTTTTCCATGCAGTTTTTGCTTAAAGGTCAGGAGGATTTGGTGCGCCTTATAAAGCAGGCGGGGATGTGGGCGTTCGTGCCCGCGCTTCTGGCACTTGCCGCTGCGTATTGCGTTTTTCTTTTCAAGCGCCATCAAAGGCTTGTCTGCTGTAATCTGCGGGACGGTGTGCGCTACGGCTTCTCTTTTGACAGAGGCACGTATTTGTTCGTCCGCAATTGCATAATAGTTGCCGTTGCCATGCCGCTTCTATATATAATAAGAGGCGTCTTCGGTGATTTCGAGGGCGTAAAGCTCTTCGGCAACGGCGCAAAGGCTCTGTTCAACTACGTTCTCCCCGCAGACGGCGGATATTGGATCAATTTGGGCGGTGTTGCCGTTCATTCCGCGGCTTGTGCGGTGGCGGCGGCGGTGGCAATAAGGTATTCCGCTATGGTAAAAAGATTCAGACAGCAAAAGGAAGTTCAAAAAGCGGAGGAAGAGTCAGTCCTCAAGGGTGTGGAAGAGCTGAAAGAGTTGGAAGCCGAAAAAGAGGCGGAAAAGGCGGTAACACCCGCAAGCGGCGACACGGTGATCATGTAGCACATTATTTTTTGCATATAAAAAGCAAAAAATATCAAAAAAAGTATTGACAAAAGACCTATAACAGTGGTATAATAACCCTACCTCTGCGGAAGGTCTTTTTTTTCGTGCCTTTTTGGAGGGACGAGAGCCTATCCGATATGAGGAAGGTAACAAATAATGGAGGTGCCGAAATGAGAGTCAAAATCACATTCGTTTGTAGTGAGTGCAAGCAGAGAAACTACGAGAGCATGAAGAACAAGAAGAATGACCCTGACAGACTTGAGCTCAAGAAGTATTGTAAGTTCTGCAAGAAGCGCACAACTCACAAGGAAAGCAAGTAAGGAGAAATGAAGATGAGAAAAACTTATAGCGTAATCGCGCTGCTACTTTCCCTGCTTACCATCCTTTCCTTTAGCGCTTTTTCCGTTTCCGCTGCTGAAAGCAGTGAGGTTGAAGAATCCGTTGTTGCAGTAATTTCCGGTGAAGAATCAGCAGTTGAAGATTCCGTTGCCGAAGATTCCGCTACTGAAGATTCCGCTACTGAAGATTCCGTAGTTGAAGAATCCGACGCTGAAACTTCCGACGCTGAAACTTCCGTAGTTGAAGAATCCGCAGAAGAATCCGTTGCAGAAGAATCCAAGGAAGACGATGAAAATAACAAGTCTGCTTCTTCCGCAAAGGATGACGGTGAATCTTACTTGACGTTGATAGTATTCATAGCATTGCTCGTTATCTTTGCTTTGGTATGCTTCATCTGCATCAAGAGGGAAAACAGATTCGGTCTTTGGCTTAAGAAATTCTTTAAGGATTATAAGAGCGAACTCAAGAAGATAGTATGGGCATCCAAGGACTTTACTGTTAAGAGCACTATCGTTGTTATAGTATGTCTGTTGGTTTGCGCAGGCGTTATCGGCCTTTTGGACTTCGGTCTCAGCAAGCTTTTGCTGTGGCTCCTCAGTCTTGTAGGCTAATATAAAGGACAGGGTTTGTAATGAATATAGCACACGAAGATACCCCGTTGTGGTACGTTGTTCATACTTATTCAGGGTATGAAAACAAGGTTGCGACAAACCTTGAAAAAATAATTGAAAATCGCGGAATATCTGACCTTATACAGGATATAAAGATACCTACGGAAATTGTTTCCGAGATAAATGCGGACAGTGAATCCCCCAAAGAGGTGGAAAGGAAGCTGTTTCCCTGCTACGTCCTTGTGAAAATGGTCATGAACCCCGAAACTTGGCATATCGTTCGCAATACGTCAGGTGTTACGGGCTTCGTAGGTCCCGGATCCAGCCCTACCCCCCTCTCTGATGCAGAGGTTGAGGCTTTAGGTGTAGAGATAAGGGTTATCGAGGTCAACTATGCAGTGGGTGACAGCGTAAGAATATGCAGCGGTCCCCTTGCAGGCTTTATCGGCTTGGTTGAAGAGATCACAGACGATAAAAAGAAGGTTACCGTTTCCGCATCTCTCTTTGGCAGAGAAACCAAGGTAGAGCTGGAAACCAACCAGGTAGAAGTGGTAGAGCAGTAATTCGGCTTGCGGAACAATACCGCCCGTCTTACGGTCCGCGTCTACAAAATCATTTAAGAATTTAGGCTGATTGCCACACATAACAAATGTGGGAGGGAGCAAGCCAAGCTCCCGAAATAAGATTACCACGGAGGTGTAAAACATGGCAAAGAAGATAGTTGGTTATATTAAACTTCAAATTCCCGCAGGTAAAGCAACTCCCCAACCCCCTATAGGTCCCGCTTTGGGTCAGTACGGTGTTGCTATTCCTATGTTTACTAAGGAGTTCAACGAAAGAACGAAGAACGATATCGGTCTTATAATCCCCGTAGTTATTACGGTTTATGCTGACCGTTCCTTCTCCTTCATCACTAAGACTCCTCCCGCAGCAGTTCTTATAAAGAAGGCTTGCGGTATTGAGTCCGGTTCAGGCGTTCCCAACAAGACCAAGGTTGCTCAGATAACCAAGGAACAAGTTCGTAAGATAGCTGAAACCAAGATGGCTGACCTTAATGCGGCATCCATCGAAACCGCAATGAGCATGATAGCCGGTACCGCTCGCTCTATGGGCGTAACCGTAGTAGACTAAGGGAGGGTACTGAAATGACTAAAGGCAAGAAGTATGTAGATAGCCTTAAGGCTTATGACAAATCCAAGATTTATGAAAGCGACGAAGCTTTTGGCATCGTTTGCGATATTTCCAAGGCAAAGTTTGATGAGACCGTAGAAGTTCACTTCAGAATGGGTCTTGACTCCCGTCACGCTGACCAGCAGGTTAGAGGCGCGGTTGTTCTTCCCAACGGTACAGGTAAGACTGTTAGAACCCTCGTTTTCGCTAAGGGTGACAAGGCTACCGCTGCTGAAGAAGCAGGCTCCGACTACGTAGGCGCTGAAGATTACGTACAGAAGATCCAGAAAGAAAACTGGTTCGATTTCGACGTGATCATCGCTACTCCCGATATGATGGGCGTTATCGGCCGTCTCGGTAAGATACTCGGTCCTAAGGGTTTAATGCCTAACCCCAAGGCCGGTACCGTTACTCAGGACGTTGCTAAGGCTGTTCAGGAAGCTAAAGCAGGTAAGATCGAGTACAGACTTGATAAGACCAACATTATCCACTGCCCCATCGGCAAGATAAGCTTCGGCAAAGAAAAGCTCAAGGAGAACTTCAATACTCTTCTCGGCGCTATCATCAAGGCTAAGCCCGCTGCAGCAAAGGGTCAGTACATTAAGTCCTGCGTTATCGCATCTACAATGGGCCCCGGCATCAAGCTTAACCCCACTGCTAAGTTCGAAGGCTAATTTAGGATAAAAATAAAAAATACTATTGACAAAGTTTGTCGGTAGTGTTATAATCACTTTTGTTGAATTAAAAATTTCCGCAGACAGCAGGTTCCGTATTTGGAATAAAGGCTCACCGCCTGCCGAGGAAGTAGGTAGTTTTACCAATCGTAAGATATAAGGTAACTATGCTCCCTCGCTGTTTGTCGGTGAGGGAGCTTTTATTTCATATACATTATAAATCGGAGGTGAAACATAAATGGCAAGTGCACAGATTCAGGCACAAAAGCAGGCAGTTGTTGACGCTTTAGTGGAAAAGATAAAGGCATCTGTTTCCGGCGTGTTGGTTGACTATAAGGGCATCAACGTTGAAGACGATACAAAGCTTCGTGCTGAGCTTCGCAAAGCAGGTGTTGAGTATAAGGTTATAAAGAACACTCTTATCGCTCGTGCTTGTGACGAGGTTGGTTACACCGAACTTAAGGATTGCCTTACAGGTATGACCGCTTTCGCAATCAGCAACGATGACCAGGTTGTAGCAGCAAAGATATTGAACGATTACGCTAAGAATCACGATAACTTTGTTCTTAAGGCCGGTTACTGTGACGGTAAGACTCTTGATGCAGACGGCATTAAGGCTTTGGCAGAAATTCCTTCCAAGGAAGTTCTTATCGGCAGAATGCTCGGCTCCTTGCAGTCTTCTCTTTACAGCTTTGCATACGTATTGCAAGCTATCATCGACAAGAACGGCGAAGGCGCAGAAGCTCCCGCAGCAGAGTAATTTAAAAGCTGCATAACGAATTTAAAAAATATTTATTAACATATGGAGGAAAATTAAATGAACGAGAAATCCCAAGCTATAATCGATATGGTTAAAGAGCTTACTATCCTTGAACTTGCAGACCTTGTAAAGGCACTTGAAGAAGAATTTGGCGTATCCGCAGCTCCCGTTGCAGTAGCAGCAGCTCCCGGCGCAGCAGCAGCTCCCGCTGAAGAAAAGACCGAATTTGACGTTGTTCTTACCGGTTTTGACGCAGCTAAGAAGCTCGTAGTTGTTAAGGTTGTTAAGGAACTCACCGGCGCTGGTCTTAAGGAAGCTAAGGAAATGGTTGAATCCGTTCCTAAGGCTCTTAAGGAAGGCATCTCTAAGGACGAAGCTGAAGCTCTCAAGAAGCAGCTTGAAGAAGCAGGCGCAACCGTTGAGATTAAGTAATTTAATTATTGCTTTGAAAAAACTGCCCGAAATTCGGGCAGTTTTTTATTTTCATAGGTTGACTATTTTTGTCGCTGATGTATAATATAATCGATGTGTTATGACAAGAGCCAAACTTAAACGCTTTGGCAATAACCTATAAGGTGAATTGATTAACAATGAAAAGAATACTAAAATATCTGGCACCTTTTAAAAAGCGGCTGACCGTAGGCTTTATTATCAAAGTTACGGGAACGGTGGCGGAGCTTTTTATCCCCTTTCTGTTAACTTATATTTTGGACAACGTGATAGAAACCGAAAAGATAGGCAGTATCGTGTTTTACGGTGTGCTTATGGCGATCTGCGCTCTTGTGGCGGCGGTGGGTAATATCGTTGCCAACCGTATGGCGGCAAAGACCACCATGTTGTTTTCCACCAAGATGCGTAAGGAGCTTTTCAACAAAACTATAGGTCTTTCCGCAAGCGCTACCGATAGCTATACCATCCCGTCCCTGGAATCACGCATCACCTCCGATACCTACAACGTGCAGAACTTTATCGGTATGATGCAAAGGCTGGGTGTGCGCGCTCCTATCCTTCTATTGGGCGGCGCGGTTATAACCATGGTTATGGACAGCGCCTTGTCCTTGGTTATGCTTGCCACAATGCCTTTCATATTCGCGGTGGTGTACGGCATATCCCGCAAGGGTGTACCCCTTTATACCAAGGTGCAAAAGTCCGTGGACGGTATGGTTAGAGTAGTCCGCGAGGATATACAGGGTATAAGAGTGATAAAGGCACTTTCCAAGGGCGACTACGAAAACCGACGTTACGACAAGGTAAATGCACAGCTTTGCCGCGAAGAAACCAAAGCAGGCGTCATTATGGGCATCGTAAACCCCGTTATGACCATGCTGATGAATCTGGGCATAGTGGCAGTGGTGGCGGTTGCCGCCTTCCGCGTTTCAAAGGGCACTTCTACGCCCGCCACGGTCATCGCCTTTATGCAGTATTTTACCTTGGTGTCCATGGCGATGATGAGCCTTTCCCGTATGTTCGTAATGTACACAAAATGCGCCGCTTCCGCTAACAGAATAGCGGAGGTGATAGAAACCCCTTCGGATTTCAAGACCGTACCCGACGACGGCAAAGGTGATAAGGATGCCCTCGTTGCCTTCGAAAACGTCAGCTTTTCTTACTTTGGCAAGCGTGACAATTTAACGAATATAAGCTTTTCCCTGCGCGCCGGTGAAAGCCTTGGGATAATAGGTGCCACGGGTAGCGGTAAATCTACCTTTATCAAGCTTCTCATAAGATTTTACGACCCCGACAGCGGTATTATCCGAATCAACGGCAAGGATATACGCTCCTATACCAAGGACGAGCTGTGCCGTTTTTACGGTGTGGTCTTGCAAAACGACTTTATATATGCCGATACCATCGAGGAAAACATCCGCTTCGGCAGAGATATATCGAGAGAACAGATAGAAAAGGCGGCAAAAATTGCCCAAGCCCACGGTTTTATTACCGAAATCTCCGAAGGCTACGGGTATAAGCTTTCCGCGGGAGGTACTAATCTTTCGGGCGGTCAGCGGCAAAGATTGCTGATTGCAAGAGCACTGGCGGCAAACGCGCCGATTTTGATACTGGACGATTCATCCTCGGCGCTGGACTATAAAACCGATGCTAATTTGCGTACCGCTTTGAAAACGGAGCTTAGCGGTACCACCTCGATTACCGTGGCGCAGAGAGTGTCCTCGGTGAAATCCTGTGACAAAATATTCGTTCTTGAAGACGGTAAGGTTATCGGCTTCGGCACCCACCGAGAGCTGATGGAGAACTGCCCCGAATATAAGGAAATAAGCGACTCTCAGATGGGAGGTGCCTTCCTTGACTGACAAAAAGCAACAAAAAAAGGATAACAAGGGCATTTTTCTGCGCCTGAGCAAATACGTTTTAGAGCAATGGAAGCTGTTTTTGCCTGCGGTGGTAATAACCCTTTTGTCCAACCAGTTATCACTTATGGGGCCTATGTATTCGGGACGTGCCATCGATGCCATCGAGGGCGCACGAGGCGTAAGCTTTCCCTTGGTTTGGGATAACGTTATAAAAATGATAGTCTGCTACGTGGCGGCGGCGGTGCTTTCCTACGGCTTGGCTGTAATAATGGTGCGGCTTAGTCAGCGCATTATATATAAAATGCGCAAGCAGGTTTTCGAAAAACTTAACACCCTGCCCGTGGGATATTTTGACCGCAACGCTACGGGTGATATTATCAGCCATATCTCCTACGACATCGATACCATAAACGCAACGCTCTCCCACGATTTGATTCAGGTTATGACAAGCCTTTACACCGTTATAGGCTCTATTGCCTTTATGTGGCAGATTTCCAGGCCGATGCTGCTTATCTTTGCCATAACGGTGCCCGTTTCCATCTGCTTTACCCGCTATCGTTCAAAAAAAGTGCGCCCCCTTTTCAGAGCACGGTCTAAAAAGTACGGCGAGCTTAACGGTTTTGCGGAGGAAATGCTTTCAGGCGGCAGAACCATAGAAGCTTACGGAAGGGCAAAGGTCATATCGGAGCGTTTCAACGCCCGTAACGACGAGGCAATGGGCGCCTACTATAAGGCAGAGTATCAGGCGGCAATGCTTTTTCCCGCCATAAATTTGGTAAACAACATATCCTTAAGCCTTGTGGCAGTATTCGGCGGCATACTTTATATGCTTTCCCAAAACGGCACCGTCCTTGCCACCTCCGCCTTTTTCATAAGCCTTGGAGGTGTGGCTCAGTTCGTGCAGTATTCCCGCAAATTTGCAGGCCCTATTAACGAGTTTTCCAATATCCTTCACGAGTTTCAGTCAGCGTTTTCTGCGGCTGAGAGGGTTTTCCGCGTGTTGGATGAGGAACCGGAAGCTCCCGATGCAGAGGACGCTAAGGCATATAATGACGTAAAGGGCCGCGTGGAAATAGACGACGTAAGCTTTAGCTATACGGAGGACAAGCCCATCCTTAAAAACGTAAGCGTTAAAGCTCATAAGGGGCAGACCATAGCTATCGTCGGCCCTACGGGCGCGGGTAAGACCACGGTCATCAACCTGCTGATGCGCTTTTATGACCCCGACGAGGGGGTTATCCGCATGGATGGGGAAAACGCCATGAGGCTGAAGCGTGATGATTTGCGACGCGCTTTTACAATGGTGCTTCAGGATACCTGGCTTTTCCACGGAACGGTATACGACAATATCGTTTACGGCAAGGAGAACGCTTCCAAAGAGCAGGTGTATTCGGCGGCGAAGGCGGCAAAGATACACGACTTTATAGAGAGCTTGCCCCAAGGCTACGACACGTTGCTTTCCGATGACGGTGTTAATATTTCCAAAGGGCAAAAACAGCTTATAACCATAGCACGCGCCTTCCTTTCCGATGCGCCGCTCCTTATCTTGGACGAGGCCACCTCCAACGTGGATTCCAAAACGGAGAAGCAGATTCAAGCGGCTATGACGGCGCTGATGAAAGACCGCACTTGCTTCGTTATTGCTCACAGGCTTTCCACCATACAAAATGCCGCGTGCATTTTGGTGATTCGCGACGGCAGAATAATAGAGCAGGGCACCCACGATGAACTGCTGGGAAAAGGCGGCTTTTACAGCAGTCTTTACAATTCCCAGTATTCGTAAAATTAAATCCGACCGCAACAGCGGTCGGATTCAGACCACTGACAAAGGCACAGAACACGAAAAAAATAATAATTACCACGACGTGGAAAAGTCGGGGGAAGCATCCCCCCGACTTTTCTGCGATTTTTTATATTTTTTCGTTCAAAACGAACCTCGGCTTGCAGTACAGAGGTACAGTTCTCGCCTCGGTTCGTCTTGTCTGCGCTCTTTCTCAGCACTCTGCCAAGCTGATGACAAACCTTGTCATCAGCTTGAATCCGACCGCAACAGCGGTCGGATTTTGCTTTTAAAGTTTATCAGTTATAATGAGCGTTTATGTTCTTACCGGATTTAAGGGCGTGCAAAAGCTCTCTTGTTTCGTAGTCGGTTTCGCCGGTGTCAACCGCTTTTTGCAACCAATAGATTGCGTCGCTTCGCTTGCCTTCGATAAGACAATGCCTTGCGTAGTTATCCATACCGAGAGCATCGCCCATTTCAGCCGCTTCCTTAAACAACTGCTTGGCGGTGGCATATCTGCCGGCGCTTTCGCATTCAAGTCCTCTTATGCGTTTTTCGGCGGCTCTTTCTTTTTTGCTTGCCGCTTCCGCTATCCTTCTTTCTTCTTCCAAACGGCGGCGCTCTACCTCTTCGGGATCTACGCTAAGCCAATAATTTTCGGTGGAACTCATTAAACCCGTAATGGATTCGGTTTTGCAAAACACGGAATTGATGGATTGAGAAAACGATATGATCAAGCCGTACACAAAAAACAAAATCGCAACAACCACCACAAGACCAAGCAACATTGATATGCTGAATTCGGTTTCAAGAACCAAAAACGAGTACACTAAAAACGCACAAAAGGCAAGAATGAAAAGAATACTGCAAAGGGTGTTGCTTGAACCGCTGTAAGAGGTTTTTGACGACACTGTTTTTGTCAGTTCGTACAGCTTCTTTGCCTTTTGGGCATCGGTGCCTTCAAAATCGCCGTCGGTTTTGGGGTGAACCGTCAAGGACACGATAATGGCAATAACCGCCGAAACCGCAAAGGGGATAATAAAAGCAGCGACAACCAATATAAGCCAATAATAGTACCATTCCAAACCGTCTATGGGGAACAATCCCGAAAAAACGTTCCACGCATCGGTCATAAAGGCGGTCTTTTCAAAAGCCACCATCTCATCCGCAGAGCTGGTTGTATAAATAGCTCCGTAAACGAGCACAAGGCTTATAAGCATAAACAAAAAGTTGCCCAAGGGGGTGATTATCTTTCTTGTCAGGTATTTACGCTCAACCTTTTTTGAGGTGGCAAGCATATAATCCTTAACGTCTTCAAAATTCTCTTTGGTAACACTTTCAGGTAGTTTAGCCATGTTCGTATCCTCTTTTCCTTAGTTTGCATTATTAATATATCATATATCTTCTTCCTTGTAAACTGCTTTCTTCCTCAGTGCCAAAAGAGGTGAAGTAAATAATCTGTTTTCAAAAAGTCCCTTGGGGGAAGATAAAAGCCATAGGGGTACGCAAATCAAAGCAACGTAAGGAAGCACGGAAAATCCAAAAAGCTCAATCCCAAGGAAAACGGCACCCACAAAGCTGTTTGCGGCACAGCAGAACAAGCCTACCAAGCCAAGCGCCGCCGCCAAGCCTACGTCCAACCCCAAAACACCGCCGAAAAAGCAACCGAAGGTTGCGCCCACGCAAAAGGCGGGGACGATCTCGCCGCCCTTAAATCCCGCGGCTATGGTGACGGAGGTAAAAAGGATTTTAAGCAGAAAATCGTACCAATCGGAGTTGCCTTCCACTGCGGAAATCGCCATATGCATACCCGAACCGTTATAGCGCATATCGCCCACCGCGGCGGTCAAAAGGATGATCAGCAAAGAGAACGCAAGGGTTCTTATAAGCGGATTTGAAATCGCCTTCTTCGCCCATTCCTTTCCTTTTTCAAAGGCAAAGCACATCACGGCTCCCGCTAAAGCGATCCCTATCGCCAAAACTAAAATTTTTAAAATCAAAATCGGTGAAAAAGATGCGGCAAAATCTAAATTAATGCGTTCCTCCGCCACGCCTGAAAGGGAAGCGCATTTCTTTGCAACCATTGAAGCGATAAAACAAGGCAATGCCGCCCAAGGCAAGGTGCGCTTGCTTACTTTGAACTCCAAAACGAAAAACAAAGCCGTCAGCGGGGTGCCGAAAACGCTTGCGAACAAAGCGCACATTCCGCTCATAATAAATACGGTTCGGCATCGACCTTTAAGCCTTAAAACATCCGAAACCGCCGCACCGCCCGCGCCGCCTATTTGAAGCGCCGCCCCCTCTTTCCCCGCAGAGCCGCCGAAAAGGTGGGTTATAGCGGTGGAAACGAATATAAGGGGTGCCGCCACTGCGCGGATCTTGCTTCCGCTTTTAAGCTGAGGTATGATCTCGTTAACTCCCCGATGGGCATCCATTTTGAAGTAGCGGTACACCAAAACGGTGAGCACACCGCCCAAAGGCAGAAAAAGGATAAGCCAAGGTGTGCTTTCTCTCAAATCCGTAACGAAAGACAAAAGATAAGAAAAAGCCGTACCCACCAAGCCGCCAAGTATGCCCGCCAACGCTCCGAGGGCACATAATTTTAATGGTAAAAGAAGCTTTTTTGCAAAATCTATAAGTTTCATAAACAAAACCGCCGAGGTTAATATTTTTACGCTATTCTATCACATATGTGTCGAAAAGTAAACTAAAACGGCAAAAATCTTCTCAATTTATCTTTTTATGCAAACAAACTATACAATCGGCAACGATTGTGCTATAATCAGGTTTGTAGTCAACGCGAAGGAGGAAACACGGTGTTTAATATATTTGGGAAAAAGCAACGGCAGACCGTGTCGGTTGAGGAGCTTACCCTTACCACTATGGGTATGCGGTTTACACACGTGTATAAAATCAGCAAAGCCGATGGAGCTTTTACGCTTTTCCGTTATCGTAAAACGTATAGAGGCGGTGAGGACGGCTTGGAGCTTGAAATAAAAACCAACTGCATCGAGGCTGATTTTATCAAGCTGATGAACGACTGCAACGTTTTAAGCTGGGACGGTTTTCACGGCAAGCATCCCAAAAACGTATCCGACGGTACAATGTTTAATTTTTCGGCAACGGTAAACGAGGATAGGCAAATAAAAGCAGACGGCTCGGAAAACTTTCCCCGCGGATACCGTGAATTTGTGAGAACGCTTGACCAAATGCTTTACGATGCATCCGCGGCGTATGAAGAAAAGAACTCAAAGGCATTGGAATCCTTTCATACCGACCTTACTTTCGGAATCGAAGAAAAGATATGCCTTGACCTGAACAAAAAACAGTTGTTGCTTACCGTTGGGGCAAAACCTTACGTTATCACCGGCGGTGAAATCGAGAGCTTTGAAGAGGTTATTAGTGAGGTGTGCGAAAGTGCCGATGACAAAGGGTATAGGTTTTGCTTAAATCTCAGCGTAAACACACCCATATTTGATAAAATAATGGTGGATCTGACCAAGGGTAATCGCCCCGCTAAACCCGATGAGGCTTGGTATTTGGAATGCCATATGCAATTGTTGGAGCTGAAATCATGGCTCAGAGAATGGACTTACACACCAAGCATGGAGCAAACCTTTTTGGGATAAGAGCCTTGTTTTTGTGTTGACACTATGAGTTTCGTCTTCTGCCCATGCCTGATATTTTTGTTAGTGTATAGCATTCGTCACACATAGATGCAACGTCGGGAGAGTGGCTGACCAAAATTACGCACTTTCCGCGATTTGCAAGGTCGCGGAAGATATCCATAATCTCTTTTTGCGGGTAGCGGAATACTTACACACACCATAACAAACAAAAGACTTGCACACCGAGGATACTATGACATATCCGAGGCATACAAGTCTCTGCATTATTTATGATTGAACCGCCGTGTACCGAACGGTACGCACGGTGGTGTGAGAGGACAGCTAATCAAGTAATGGTTAGCTTCCTGCTCGATTTTCGTATTGATATTGTGATCGCAACTATGCTTTCTTCTTTGACAACAGCCATTCAAGCGTTTCTTCACCGAAAGCTCTGTGCCAGGAGGCGTGCCCTACACCCTCGTACAAATCGCACTTAACGTTAGGGTTTACGCCCTTTAAGGCTTCTACCATTTCAATGGTGCGGGAGGGTGCAACCGCCTTATCCTCAAGACCGTGGAAAGCCCAAACAGGCATCGTTATGCGGCTTGCCTTTTGCGCCTCACCGCCGCCGCAGCAAGGGGCGATTGCCGCAAACATCTCGGGATACTCTGCGGCGGCGTGCCACGTTCCGTAACCGCCCATGCTCATACCGCAAAGATATATTCTGTTTTCATCAGCAGAAAACTTTTTCATCATCTGCTCTGTAAAGCTCTTAACGTTTTCGATTTTCGCCGCCCAAAAGGTGTCCTCGGGGCATTGAGGCATTACCAAAACACAGTCCTTTAAATTGTTATCGTTCACCGTGTTGGGAAAACCGTGTATAAGAACCCTGTCCAGCTCATCTTCACCGTTGCCTCGCTCTGCTGAACCGTGAAGCTGTATAAGTAAAGCAGGACTGTCGCTCAGTTTATCCGGAACGTAGGCAATATAGGGAAACACCTCGTTAAAACCGTTTTTTCTTATTATTTTCATGTTTAATCACCTCGCTCTTTAATTATAACGCAAACATTTTAAAAAGTAAATACGCCGTATAAATCTTTTCGCTTTGACCGGAATATTCAGAAGAATTGACGACTTAGGGCAGGGTTTATTGGGCAATACATAGTGCGGTGGAGATATAGATTCTCAAACGCTTATAAGTTAAACCGCAAAAGATGTAATTTTTTAGAAGTTTTTAGGGTTATAACCGCAAAACTATTGACGAAGGACGCTCCGTGTGCTATACTAACAGCACACGGAGGTGTTTTATATGATATTCAGGGAAAACTATGTAAAAAAGATAATGGCGTTCACCGATACACCTTTTGTTAAAATTCTTACGGGTGTTCGCCGTTCGGGAAAGTCCACCATTATGCAGATGGTAATGGATGAACTTAGCAAAAAGGGTATTCCCGAAGAAAGAATAGTAAGCTATCGCTTTGACTCAATGGAATATGAAGGTTTGACCGCAAAGCAGTTATACGAAATGCTTAAAACGAAATTATCCGATACGGAGAAAACATACTTGTTCCTTGATGAAGTACAGGAAATATCCTTTTGGGAGAAAACCGTAAATTCCATCAATACTGATTTTAACGTGGATATATACGTTACCGGTTCTAACTCCCGTATGATGTCTTCCGAGATTTCGACCTATCTCACGGGTCGTTACGTGTCCTTCCGTATATTCACTCTTTCCTTTGAGGAGTATCTTATATTTAAGAAGCAGTACGGACAGGTAGAAGATGTTCACAAAGAACTGGTTAACTATATTAAGTACGGCGGTTTCCCCGCAATACACTTGCAGGAGTATCCGCTGGACAATGCTTATACTATCGTTCGTGATATATATAACTCCACCATCTTCTCCGACATCGTTAAGAGAAACCAAGTTCGCAAGGTTGACCAGTTGGAGCGAGTTGTAAAGTTTGTCTTCGACAACGTGGGCAAGACCTTCTCGGCAAAGTCTGTTTCCGATTATCTCAAGTCCGAGCATCGCGCCATAGACAACGAAACTGTATATAGTTATCTCGAAAAATTGGAGAGCGCTTATATCTTACACCGTTGTTCAAGATACGACATTCAGGGGAAGGAACTCTTAAAAACACAGGAAAAGTTCTATCTTGCGGACAGTTCTTTCAAATACAGTGTATTGGGTTATAGCGAACAAAGTGTTGCCGCGATGCTTGAAAACGTTGTTTATCTCGAACTGCTTCGTAGGGGTTATGAAGTGTGTATCGGCAAGACACAAGGCGGTGAAATTGATTTTATCGCCACCAGACAGAACGATAAGCTCTATATTCAGATAACCAAGGAAATCAAATCGGAGAAGACCGAAAAGAGAGAATACGACCGTCTTCTCGAAATAAATGATAATTATCCAAAGTATCTTTTAACAACCGACGATTTTGCAGGCGGCAATTATCAGGGCATAAAAACAATGCACGTTGCGGATTTTTTGCTTTCAAAGGAATATTAAAACGTTTAGGGAACAATACTGACGTAAAACGTCGCCATTGTTCCCTAAATTTTGTATTACGATACATAGTGTAATAGAAAGAGCAAAAGCGAGGTAAAATTCACCTCGCTTTTAGATTAATGGGATTTTTTGGATTACTTGATTTCTTGCTCTAAATTATCAAATTCGGGTGTAGAAAAGAAATCTCCTAATGTTATTTCCAGTCCATCACAGAATTTTTTTATAGTTGTTATGGATATATCACGTCTGCTATTATCCATCATGCTATATGCAGTAGAGGGAGTAACTCCCGATTTATTTGCCAATTCATTTAATTTGATTTTTCTTTCTTGGCATAAAGTCATAAATCTTTTAGCAACAACATCTTTGACGCTCATTTTCTTCACCTCAAAAATATTGTATGGAATTTTGCATTACTGCGTATACGCACTTGCGTAAATGTTTAAATGATGTTATAATTTATAAACATAGTATATTTCGAGGTGTTTGAAATGAATTGCGAAAACAAATTTTGTATCTATCAAAATGAAGGAAAATGTATATTAAATAAGGTTGATATAGATAGTTTGGGAATGTGTGCGGATTGCATTTAGCCTGACATAGATGAAAAAGTATTAAATCAAGCAAAATTAAAACTTTTAAGGGAATACCAAAAAGCAGAACATGATTAAACCTTTATCTTTTGTCGTATGATAGCATGTAATGTTGTATTTCAAAGTAAATTCTTTTGCATAAACCTCCCCATTTTTACAAATACTAACACCGCAAATGTAAAAACAAGGAGAATTTATATATTATGAAAGCAACAGGAATTGTAAGAAGAATAGACGACTTTGGCCGTGTTGTTATACCCAAAGAAATCAGAAGAACTATGCGAATCCGCGAAGGAGACCCCTCGCATACCTCATTGACACCAATCGACAGGTTTTGTATTGCGATACATAGTGCGGTGAATAGGTATAAAGAAACAGCGGAGTGAATTTCACTCCGCTGTTTTGTTATAGTGTATATACAATTTTGCAAAGGTATGATTCATTCCTTTAAGTGTATCCTGGTCTAACCCTGCAAGTTCGAATGAGGTTGTTGAAAAACCACTCATTTGAGAATCTTTATATGCTGAATAAAAGTCAAATTCTTTTTCAGTTATGTATGTGATGTTTTTAATTTCGTAATCTATGAATTTTGCAACAAATCTATTTTCGCTAATGAATCCTAAAACATAATAATCATTTGTGGAATGGTCGTATTCAATATGGGTGACAGTTATATTATTGTTTAACAAAACTTGTTTTAGAAGCGAAAAATCATTTGTGTTATAAATGGCTATTATAAGGCTTGTTGTGCCATTATGGCGTTCTATATTAAAAAACAATGTTCCGTCTGGTGAAAAACAAAATCCGTCATCTTGCGAAAAGTTGACTTTTGAAAAACGAAACTTTTTTATTAATGAAAAGGTCTCAAGAGAGTAAACTGCGAGTCTGCCGTCGGTTGATTTGACTACAAATAATTTTCCGTCAGGAGAAAACATAGGTGTATAAGCATATTTAATATCTTTAAATTTCGTTATTTCATTGTTGTTTTCGTCGTACAAATATACGGTTTGCCCAGTACAACCAACTGAATATTTACCATTTGAAATGTAACTCCAAAAACTTCTCATATACTCACCACCTTAAATTTATTATAATACATTTCCTTTTAAAAGTAAATAATCACAGTATAAATTCCCACAGAACACAAATAATAACACCACAAATGTAAAAACAAGGAGAATTTTATATATGAAAGCAACAGGAATTGTGCGCCGAATAGATGACCTCGGCAGGGTAGTAATCCCCAAAGAAATCCGCCGCACCATGCGCATCCGTGAGGGAGAGCCCTCACAGACAACATTGACACCTTTCGACAAGTTTTGCTGGGGTATACATAGTGTGGCGGAAAGATATAAAATATAAAGAAAAAGCGAGGTGAATTTTACCTCGCTTTGCTCAAACTATTAAAAATTAAAATAGGGGTAATCCTTATAAGGTTCTGCTACTTCTAATACTTTGATTTTTTCTTCGTCAGTATTTGCAATAGTTTTTATAAATTTGGATTTATAAATATAGTTGGGGTTAACCACATTATTTAAGTATTTAATGAATTCTTCTTCGGGGAAATATCCCTTTTTCAATCTCTTTGCTTCCGGTCCGTGTTCTGCCCATTTTAGAAAATCAATGCAATATTCGTGCAAATTTTTTGCGATTTTATCAGGAACTTCGTATAACGAAATAGGTCCGTCCATACTTAAAAGAATATATTTCATAATATCATCCTAGCATTTGAATATATGAAAAGTATATCATATTATTTTATTATTTGCAACGCATAACTCTCCCCGTTTTTACAAATAATAACACCAAACTGTAAAAACAAGGAGAAATTTATATATGAAAGCAACAGGAATTGTAAGAAGAATAGACGACCTTGGCCGTGTTGTTATACCCAAAGAAATCAGAAGAACTATGCGAATCCGCGAAGGCGAGCCGTTGGAAATATTTACCGACAAGGACGGGGAAGTTATCTTCAAAAAGTATTCCCCCATCGGCGAGGTAGGCACCTTTACAGGTCAGTTTGCGGATGCCATTAACAAGGCTTGCGGCATCCCCGTCGCCATCTGCGATAACGATACCGTGGTGGCGGTGTCGGGCGTGCCCAAAAAAGATCTGCTGGAGAAGCCTATCTCCCAAACCCTTTACGAAACCATGGGTAGGCGGCAAAGCTACAGCGCAACACCCGACGGCACCTTCAGCCTTGAGGTGGCAGAAAACAGCGGCTCCCACGTGTCGTTCATGTCCCCTATAGTTGCGGAAGGCAACGTAATAGGCGCGGTGATGTCCTTGCAGAAGCAAAACGGACAAAGCCCCGACGAAGCGGAGAAAAAGCTGATTTCCACCGGCGCTATGTTCTTGTCATCGCAGATGGAGGTTTAGGATATCGGTGCCTTTGTCGGCGGTCTGAGCGGCTCAAACGAGCCGCTTTTTTATTTATGGCGATAAGCTGAAGAGATTTTGTGAAAAATAGCAGAATAACGCGGACAATATTGGCAAAAATACCTTAAAAAAACATATAGACAAAAGGGTAAAAATTTGGTACAATTTACAAGAATGTAAGAGTGTGCCTTTTTTGTTTTTAAGGTGCGCCGAAAATATATTGGGGAGGTTTAACAGTTATGCCTGATATTTCCAACGAAGTTCTTGACGTAGAAGAACTCAGCGTAGAAGAAAGTTTGGAACTCGTAACCGTTACAGAAAGCTCCGAAGAAGAGCTTGGCATTACCGAAGCGCTCGGTATCTCCGGCTTGGGTTTCGGTATAGTTTTTACAGTGCTCGTAGTGCTTATGGCGTTTATCACCGTAATGTCCATGGCGTTGCGCGGCGGCAAAAAAGAATCAAAGCCTGCAGTAAAGAGCGAGCCTAAGGCAGCACCCAAGGCAGTTGAGGCACCCAAGGCGGTTGAAGCGCCTGCAGTTAAGGGTGACGCTGATATGTACGTAAGCCTTAACGGTGTTCGTCACGCGGTTTCCGTAGAAGAGAAGGTTCCGCGCTTTACCGTTACCGTAAACGGTAAGAGCCACGGTGTAGACGTAGAAGAAGCAAAGGAGGATGAAGAATAATGAACGTAGGTAGTATTCTTTCTAACCTTTGGGAAACTTCAGGTTTCGCTCAGGCTGATCCTAAGCAGCTTATAATGATAGGCATCGCGTGCGTGCTTCTCTATCTTGGTATAGTTAAGAAGTTTGAGCCCTTGCTTTTGGTGGGCATCGCCTTCGGTATGCTTATTTCCAATATCCCCGGCAGCGGTCTTTACCATGCAGAGTATTGGACTAATCCCGCAGGTGTTGATTACGGTCACGTAGTTAACAAGGGCGGTCTTGTGGATATTTTATATATCGGCGTTAAGACGGGTCTTTACCCCTCCATCATCTTTATGGGTGTTGGTGCAATGACCGACTTCGGTCCCATGATAGCTAACGCAAAGAGTATGATACTCGGTGCGGCGGCACAGCTTGGTGTTTACATGGCGTTTATGCTTGCTATCATTTTGGGCTTCTCCGGTAACGAGGCGGCTTCTATAGGCATCATCGGCGGCGCTGACGGTCCTACCGCTATCTGGCTTACCAAGGAGCTTGCTCCTCATCTTTTGGCACCTATCGCTGTTGCGGCTTATTCCTATATGGCGCTTATTCCCCTTATCCAGCCTCCTATTATGAGAGCTATTACCTCTAAGGAAGAGCGCACCATTAAGATGGACCAGCTTCGCAGTGTGTCCAAGACTGAGAAGATAATATTCCCCATCGCCGTAACTATTATCACTTGTCTTATTCTCCCCTCCGTTGCGTCCTTGCTCGGCTGTCTTATGCTTGGCAATCTGCTTCGTGAGTGCGGCGTTACCGATCGTTTGTCCGACGTTGTTCAAAACGCGTTGATGAATATCGTTACAATATTCCTCAGCATTTCCGTTGGCGCTACCGCTATCGGTGAGAATTTCTTGGCTCTCGATACCATCAAGATAATCGCCCTCGGCTTGTTGGCGTTCTGCTTCTCTACAGCAGGCGGTCTTGTATTTGCAAAGATCATGTGCAAAGTTACCCGCGGCAAGATCAATCCCCTTATCGGTTCTGCAGGCGTTTCCGCAGTTCCTATGGCGGCACGTGTTTCCCAGATGGAAGGTGCAAAGGCTAACCCCTCCAACTTCCTTCTCATGCACGCAATGGGCCCCAACGTTTCCGGCGTTATCGGTTCCGCTGTTGCCGCAGGCTTTTTGATGGCTGTATTTGGATGATAAAATAAAAGGACGAGTGATGTTGCTCGTCCTTTTTTAAAAAACAGAAAGGATTTTAACTATGAAGAGAATTACCGCTTTATTGCTTGCCCTTCTTATGCTTTTGTCCTTTGCCGCTTGCGGCGGTGACGAGGACGCTGAAAGCTCTGCTCCTCAAAAAGATGACGCATCCTCCGAGATAGAGGAAAGCACCGTTTCTTCAACGGAAGCCGAGGAAGAAACCACCCCTGCCGAAAGCTTTGATTCCGAAGGCAAGTATATCCCCCTTAACTACGAGAACATGAAGATAATGAAGCTTACCCAGTGGGATATGTGCGACGGCATCGTTGAAAGCAATTACAACGAAAAGGCTTTCCGTATAAAGGCAAAAGAAACTATGGAAAATATCGCAGAGGGCGGCTTTAACACCGTGCTTTTGCAGATCCGCCCCTTTGCGGACAGCTATTATAAGTCCGAGTATTACCCCTTGTCCTACTTCGTAACCGGCTCCTACGCTAAGCAAGAGGTGGAGTACGACGTGGTATCCATCTTTATAGAAGAAGCGCACAAGTTGGGCCTTTCCATCCACGCGTGGATTAATCCCATGCGTTGTATGACTCGTGCCGAGATAGAGGCTATTACCGGTGACTGGGCGATTACCGATTGGTACAGCCATATGGGTGACGGCGGTGAAAAGAGCGAGTATATGTTCTCCGGCACCGATGCAGGTGGCACCACCCGTCTGTATCTCAACCCCGCCTACGAGGAAGTAAGACAGCTTATAATCAACGGCATTGACGAGATTCTTACCAACTATAAGGTAGATGGCGTGTTTATGGACGACTATTTCTACCCCGAAGAGGTTAAGAACAACACAAGCATCGATGCCAACGCTTTTGCAAACCGTACCGATGACAGCGCCGTTGTTTTTGAGTTCAGATGCAACAGCGTTAACACCCTTATCAGGGGCATTTACTCCAAAGTCAAGGAACACGGCGAGGATATTATCTACGGTATATCCCCCAACGGTCATATCTCCCACGCTTACGGTAACGAGTGTGCGGATATTTATACCTGGTGCGCTAACGAGGGTTATTGCGATATAATGTATCCTCAGTTCTATTACGGTATGCTTCACGGTCAGGTTAGCATAAGCGAGCTTATGAAGCAGTGGGACAGCGTGCTCACCAACGAAAGCATTAAGCTTGTGCCCATCCTTACCCTTCATAAGGCGGGCACCGAAGACCAATGGGCGATAAACGACGACGCTAAGGCGGAATGGAAGACCTACAGCGACGTAGTGCTTATGAGTATGACTTATATGCTTCTCAGCCCCTACAGAGATATTGACGGTATAGGCTTCTTCTGCTATCAGTATTTTTACGGTGGCAGTAAGTCCGCCGCGGTTAAGGCAGAGCTTGAAAACTACGCCCCCATCTGGAACGACTATGAAAACCTTATAGGTCTTAGCGTAGAGGAGCTTGTTGACCGCTATGCGGAGTTAGGTCTTGACCTTAAAGCTTTAGGCGATATGTGGGACGAAAGACTTGTTAACACCGGCAGATTTTTACCCCTGTTTAATATACCCCAACAAAGTGAGGAGAGCAAATAATGGCTAAACACAACGTATTAATGGAAATCGAAGAGTTCGGCACCATCAAGTTAGAGCTGGATTCCGACGCGGCACCCATAACCGTGAAGAACTTCGTATTCCTTGCAGATATGGGATTTTATGACGGACTTACCTTCCACCGCATCATAAAGAACTTTATGATTCAAGGCGGCGACCCCGACCATTGCGGTATGGGCGGCAGTGACAAGAACATAAAGGGCGAGTTTGCGGCAAACGGTGTCAATAACCCCATCTCCCATAAGAGAGGCGTTATCTCCATGGCACGCAGTCAGAACCCCAACAGCGCCAGCAGTCAGTTCTTTATCTGCCACAAGGATTCTACTTTCCTTGACGGACAGTATGCGGCTTTCGGCGTAGTTACCGAGGGTATGGACGTGGTGGATGCCATTGCAAATATGGTGCGTCCCATCGACAATAACGGAACGGTTCTTTTTGAGGATCAACCCGTTATCAAAAAGGTTACGGTTCTCTAAACAGTTAAAAGCCCAAGTGCTTTGTCGGCACTTGGGCTTAATTTTTGTCGGATAATTTTTTATTCGGCTTTCTTCTTTTTCTTCGCTATTATTACTGCTACGGCTGCTATGATTACCGCCATAGCCGCACCGATAATTATATAAATCATATAACCGCCGCCGTCACCGTTTTCGGTGTCTGCGGGCACTTCGCTTTCCTCAACAAGCGGTCCTGCCGTATAGGTGGCGGTGTA
The DNA here is from genome assembly GCA_017397805.1 of Clostridia bacterium. GTDB lineage: Bacteria > Bacillota > Clostridia > Oscillospirales > CAG-382 > SIG636. The sequence goes on from JAFQHW010000073.1 coordinate 38,862, forward strand.
CACCAAATCCTTGACTACTACCGATGCAAGCTCAGGGCTCCAACCCGCAAAGCTGTAGCTGTGTTCGCCGTCGCTTGCCTTGGTAGGCTCTTGCGGAGTGGGTACCCAGTCGTTATACTTGCATTCAAAGCTTTCAAGCAAGGTGCCGTCTTCGTCAAGGAATTTTACGGTGTAAGTGCATTCCTCCCAAACCGCGTAAAGGGTGGCATCCTCGTCGGCGGAATAGGTGTCGCCGGGCATATATTTCGCTTCGTTGGTGCTTCTGCTGTCGCTCCAGCCTACGAATTTATAACCGCCTCTGGTGGGTATCTCCTTGCTTATTATAAGGCTGTTACCTTTAAGCTTGCGCTGGTTTTGGATGCCCTTGCCGCCTTTAAGGTCGTAGGTAAGGGTATAAACCATCAGATCCGCATCGGTGGTATGGGGCATATAAACCCAACCCTCTTTGCCTTCAAACTCTATCTTGCCCCAACTGCCTTCAAGGGCGGTAACGTTTATAACTGCATTTTTCTCCAACGCGCCCAAAAGCTCACCGTCGTTGGCGGGGGTAGCGCGCACGTTAAGACTTTTTGCGTTAACTATAAACTCACCCGTTTTGTTTATGTTATCCATAAGCAGACCTTCGTAATCCTGGTCGCCGATAGGATACTTGGGCAAGCAGTAGCCGTAAATATAATCGGAATCCAACGCGTAGCTGTGGATGCCTACGTTGGCACCGTTGTTGCCCTCTACGGTATAAACCTCACCGTCGTGCACACCTAAAACCAAGCCTACGTGGCTGGGGGAGATACCGTCGTTGGAGAACATTATAATATCGCCTGTAAAGGGTGTATATCCGTTGCCTGCAGGCTCAAAGGAATCGTTCCTTACGTACCAATCGGTCATGCCGCTGCAGCTTATAGAGTTAATTGCGCAGTCAAAGGGCACGCGCGCTTGTCTTAAGCTCCAGGTAACGAAGGCGGCACACCAAGCGTAGCCGTAGCTTACGCCGTTGCCCTCGTTGTTATCCACCTGACCGTACATACGGTTGTACTCAACGTAGTTGCGGTCACCTTCTAAGTTAAGACCGTCAAAATCGTCGTCGCTGTCACCCTCGTGATAACCCAACTGGGTAAGAGCTATGGCAACGGTATCGTACCTCATATCGCCCGTAGCTTCATATTCCAAAAGCCTGTCGTAATATCCGCCCGCAATATATCCTTGGCTTACTTCATAGGTAGGCTCTACCGCATAGGCAGAAACGCTGCCCAAGCAAAAGCAAAGGCAAAGGGCAAATATAAAAAGCTTTATTGCAAAATTCTTCAAAATTAACACCTCATTTCTTATATATGGTACACCAAAAGAGGAAAAAAGTAAATAGCCGTTGCAAAATTTTCTTCCTTTATTGTAAAAGATGTGTTATACTATGTTCGTAGATCCTTAAAGGAGGCGCTGTATATGGATTTTTTAAGCATCGCAAAGAACCGTCAGTCCTGCCGTAAATACGACAGTACACGCATGGTGGAGGAAGAAAAACTGCAAAGGATCTTGGAGGCGGCGCGCCTTGCGCCTTCCGCTTGCAACGGTCAGCCTTATCACATCACGGTCTGCAAGGGGCAGTTGGCAAAAGAAGTGGCAAAAACTACGCAAGGGGTGGGCATAAACCGCTTCGCCACCGAGGCGCCCATTGTGCTCGTAATATCCGAAAAGAGCTATAACCCCGCGTCCATCGTGGGTGCCGCCGTGAAGAAAAACGATTTCCGTTCCATAGATATAGGTATCCTCTCTGCCTATATCACCGCGGAAGCTACCGCGCAATCCTTGGGAACTTGCATTATAGGCTGGCTTGACGACGAAAAAATACGCAAGCTGTGCGACCTTTCGGGCACCGTAAGGTTGGTTATAACCGTGGGTTATCCTCACCCGGAGGACAAATTAAGGGATAAAAAGCGCAAGGATATGGATAAGCTCGTTAGCGTAAAGGAATAAGATGGAGATAAAAGTATACGATTATCTGCCCGAAGCGGCGGCAAGCATAAGGGAAGCGGTGTTTATTAAGGAGCAAGGCTTCAAAACGGAGTTTGACGGCATTGACGGTTTAGCCACCCACTTTTTGCTTTTTGAAGAGGGGACAGCGGTTGCCACTTGCCGTATCTTCCCCGCGGAGGATAAAGCTTACCGCTTGGGCAGGCTTGCCGTCCTTATGCCCTACCGCAAAAAAGGCTTTGGCAGTATGCTGGTTGAAGCCGCAGAAAAAGAAGCGATAAGACAGGGCGGGGAAGTGCTTTCTCTTCACGCCCAGTGTGTCGCAAAGGATTTTTACGGTGCCTTGGGGTATAAGTGTAAAGGCGAGGTCTTTAACGACGAGCATTGCCCCCATATATTAATGGAAAAATCTTTGGTTTAACCCATAAGCTTTCTGCGTTGTTTGCATATTCTTAATCTTGACAAATTAAGGTGCACGTTATAGTATACTGGCATAGTAGCGCCTTGTTGGACGTAACGGTATTATGATAGGAGGATAAGTTATGAAAAGGTTTTTAACAGCATTATTGGCATTTTGTCTTTGTGCAGTTTTTTTCACGGTTTTGCCTGCCGCAAGCAACTCCATTGGCGACCCCAACGGCGACGGCAAAATTAACAGCCTTGACGCCGCACAGATTTTAAAATATGACGCTATGATTATTTCTCTTGACGAGCAAGCTCTTGATGCCGCCGATACAAACAGCGATGGCGTTGTCAACAGTCTTGATGCCGCACAAGTGCTTAAGCACGATGCGGGTCTTATCAACATTATTACCGGCGAGGTATATTATCCGAATTCCGACAGGTCGAACGCTGAACTGCTTCCTGCGGCAATTGATATGGGCGGTCGTGAGTTTTACATTCTTCAGCGTTGGTTTGGATACGGCAAGCCTTATATCGACTTCCAAGGTGAAGTTATTTGGGAAGACACCGAAGACGGCACTATGACTAACATTAACGCTGCTAAGAAGCACGTTCTTGATGATGTACAGGCTGCTTATAACTGCACCGTTACCGGTGAAATGAGCACCGACACCGCAGGCGGTGTTCGTATGGAACTCGCCAACGACATTCTCGGCGGTACTGCTAAGTACGACTTCTGCTTTGAGTCTTACTTTTATTACTTCTCCTTCGTACAGGACGGCTTTCTTGCAGACCTTAACGATTTAGGTATTGACTTCTCCAAGCCTTGGTGGGACCAGGACGCAGTAGAAGACCTTTCTATCTGCAACGAGTTGTACTACGCACTCGGCGATATCAACACCTACGATAACGACGGTACGTTTGTAATTCTCTTCAACAAGGATCTTTACGAAGAAAACGGCGGCAACCCTCAGGATCTTTACAACATGGCAAAGGACGGCGAATGGACTTTTGAAAAGTTCAAGGAAATAATCACCGGCTTTGGTCACGATTCTAAGGCTGACGGCGTAAGAGATGAATTTGATACTTACGGTTTGCTTACCGAAACTTCTAACCTTTACAACCACTTCCTTGCTAGCGGTAACAAGATTATCGACAAGAATGCAAACGATGAACCCGTATTTAACCTTCCTACCGGTGCCGGCTATCCCGCATTGACCGATGCTGTTGACCTCTACAGGAACACCAACGACGTTCTTGTTACCGACCTGCCTGTGTATATAGACAAGTACGGCGGAACCGGTGACGGTTACTACGAGCCCGTTACCAACGCTTTCAAAGAAGGCAGAGGTCTTTTCTACATGACTTCTTTCATCCACCTTCCCTACTTTAAAGATATGGAAGATGACTTCGGTTTCCTTCCCATTCCTAAGTACAACGCAGCAGACGACAGATATTATCACAACATGGGCACACACACCACCAGCGTTCTCTTCGTTCCCAAGAATCCTTCTTTGCCAGGCGAAAATGCTAAGCAGCTCGGTATCATCATTGATGCTCTCTCAGCATACAGCAAGGATTATTTGACACCTGAGTACTATGAGAAGCAGCTTAAGAGAGGCGATGCACAGGATCCCGATTCCGCAGAAATCCTCGACATAATCTTCAGTTCTCGTGTACATGACCTTGGTCAGGTTTACGGTAGTCTTTTGGCAACAACCGGTTTGGTAGAACAGCTTGACACCGAAATCGCTTCCCGTGTTGACGGTCAGAAAGACGTTATCGAAATGAACCTTGGCCTCCTTACCGAAAAAGTAAAGGCTAACGCTCAAAAGCCCATCAGCATTGATTAAGCTTAAGACAGAATATTTAACAAAATATGCAAAAAAGAAACGGGGCTGAGATCAGCCCCGACAAGCTGATGACAAACTTTGTCATCAGCTTGGCAGTGTACTGAGAAAGAGCGCAGACAAGACGAACCGAGGCGAGAACTGTACTTTGTACTGTGAGCCGAGGTTCGTTTTGAACGAAAAAATATAACAAAATGCAGAA
>JAFQHW010000074.1 GCA_017397805.1 Clostridia bacterium
CTGTGAACCGAGGTTCGTTTCAAACGAAAAAATATAATAAAATGCAGAAAATTCGGGGAATTACCCCGAATTTTCAACTTTAAATCTCTTGTTTTATCTTTTTTTCGTGTTCTGCGCCTGAATAATGGGGAGGATAGAACGCTGAAAAAGGATGCAGATGGAACGAACCGAGGTGAGAACTGTACGATTGTACTGTGAACCGAGGTTCGTTTCAAACGAAAAAATATAATAAAATGCAGAAAATTCGGGGAATTACCCCGAATTTTCAACTTTAAATCTCTTGTTTTATCTTTTTTTCGTGTTCTGCGCCTTTTTCAGCGTTCTACGAATTGTTTGTACCAAGTGTTAAAGCACAATATTGCCCAAATATGGTGATACCAATCACCCTGCCCCTTGCGATGCTTTTCCAACAGCTTCAGAGCTTCTTCGGCGTTTACGTACTCCTCGGCGGGGTTTTCCTTTATTATATCCGCCGCCCAGTTATACAGCTCGTCCTTCAGCCAAACGCGCACGGGTACGGGATAGCCTAACTTGGGGCGCACCACCGTTTCCTCGTTAAGCAGGTCGCGGAAGGTATCGCGCAGTATAAACTTGGTGGTACCGTTTCTAAGCTTTTCACCGTCGCAAAGCTCGGCGGCGGCGGCAAATACCTCTTTATCCAAGAAGGGCACACGCGCCTCCAAGGAATTTGCCATGCTCAGCCTGTCGCCCTTAACAAGTATATCCGAGGGCAACCAGGTATTAAGGTCGCAGTGTTGCATCTTCAAAAGTTCGCTGTAGCCTAAAGCGTCGGCTTCTTTATATATGTGTGCGGTACGCTGAGTATAATGTACGTTTTTATCGTAGGGCAGGTACAGCTTTTTCTTTTCCTTTTCCTTGAACACGAAGGAGTTACCCACAAACCTTTCCTCCAAGGGCACGCATCCGCGGTAGATAAGGTTTTTGCCCTTAAATCCCTCCGGCAGAAGCTTTGACATACCGTAAAGGGCACTTTTTACAAACCTCGGCAGCTTCCTTATGGAAGCGGAGGAACGGGAGGTATCGTATATTCTGTAGCCTGCAAACAGCTCGTCACTGCCCTCCCCCGAAAGGATGACCTTAACGTGTTTTGCCGCCTCACGGCTTATAAGGTAGATGGCGATAACGGAAGGGTCCGCCACGGGGCCGTCCAGATGGTATATGGTCTTCCGGAAATTATCCGTAAAATCCTTAAGGGTGCATTGAAGTTTTACGTGGTCTATATCTAAATGGGATGAGATCTCGGAAGCATCCGCTATCTCGTTATATGCGCCCACGTCAAAGCCTACGGTAAACGCCTTAATGCCCGGCTGAAGCTTGGCGGCAACGGCGGTTATTACCGCGCTGTCGATACCGCTGGACAAAAAACTGCCCAAGGGCACGTCGCTTAGCATATGGTGGGCAACGGAGTTTTCCACCGCGTCACGGAGCTTTACTTGCTTCGCCTTGTAGCCTACGTTCATATTGGGCTTGAACACGGGGCGGTAGTAGGTGTTTATCTCGGTCTTACCGTCTTTTATCAGCATATAACTGCCCTTGGGCAGTATTTTTATATCACCGCTTATGGTGTCCGGCTCGGTTACGTACTGGAAGGTAAGATAATGCTGTGCCATGGTCTTATCCACGGTAAAGCCTTTGTATCCCTTTTCGTAAAGATACGCCTTCAGCTCGCTGGAGAAGGTCACGCCCTCCTCGTAAGCTCTGTAATAAAGAGGCTTTATGCCGAAAGGGTCGCGCCCTGCCATAAGGGTTTTTTCCTCGTTATCGTATATAAGGAAGGCAAACATACCGCGTAGCTTGTTTATAAACTCTGCTCCGTAAAGGGAGTACAGACGGAGTATTACCTCAACCTCGCTGTTGCCGTCAAAAACCTCACCCGACTTTATAAGCTCGTCCTTAAGCTCCAAATAATTATATATCTCACCGTTATAGACTACGGTGTATCTGCCCTGTTTTTCCGTATAAGGTTGGGCACCGCCCGCTAAATCTATTATGGAAAGACGGCGGAAGCCGAAGGCAACCTTATCGGCGGTAAACATCCCGTCGTCGTCGGGTCCTCTGTGTCTTATGGCGTAGGACATATCCGTTACGCTTTTTATATCCTCTTCCGTCAAAACGGTGTATTTATATATTCCGGCAAAGCCACACATAAGCTTTTACCTCCCGTTAATGTGTTTTTCTTCTGCTTTTTATCTCGTCCTTGACGTTGGAAAAATTCCATGCCGCCGCCAGCACCCAAACCACGAAAAATACCGTTTTCAGGCTGTGGATAAGGTTCTTCTCCGCAAATCCGTAGGCGATGGAAGCCGCCGCGTACAGAAGCATGGGTACTCTTTGCAACCACAACGGACGGCTTACGGTCACGTTAAGGCACTCTATTACCTTGCGCTCCAAAGCGGTTTCGGCAATAAACGCCGAGGCGCAAACACCCAAGGGGATAAGCACCGCGCCCACGTCTGCAAAAGCGCCATCGGTCAGTCCGTAGCCCAAAAGAAGCTGTAAAGCACCTATTGCGGCAGTGGCAATTACCGCGCCCTTGCTTGCCCCAAGCCTTAAAGCCGCCAGGGCAAACATAAGACCGCCCGCACCCGCGGGGATGAGTAAAATACTGCGGTAGCCAACCTCGTCGTAAAACCTTAAATTAAGGCTGAACAGAACCCCCGCAAAAAGCAGTACCAAGGCGGACTTGATTTTTATATAGTCCTCCTCGCGGGGGGAGAAGTCCATATACTCTCCGTAGCGTTTCTCAACGGAATTACGGAAAGACACGTCATTTTTTATCCCTTTTATATAGGATAATATGGATTTAAGCCACCAGATGCCCACTACGGCGCCTATCACCGCGGCAAGCACCAAGGCGTAGTTTTTGTACACGGAAAGCCTGCCCAAGGATAGGTTGGGAAAAGAATCCGGCTCGTCGATTACGGCAAGCTCTATAATTGCAAAAAGCTCAGGCAGTACGGTGCAAAGTGCGTGGGCAACGGTAAATATTACGCTCAGGGTACGAATACCGTCGATGTTCCCCAAGACGTTCTCGCTTTCGCAACGCTCGCCAAGGTAGCAAAGACCGCCGAAAAAGCTGATAAAGAACGCTATCAGCACGATAGTTTCCGCCACACCCAAGAAGGTCACTGCGGCAAGCATATCGTTGGTGTTCATATCGAAGGTGAAGAACATCAAACCAAGGCGCACCGCGCCGATAGCCGCGCCGTAGTAGCAAAGCTTCATGGCGGATTCTATGCGGTACTCCAGCACGTTAAGCTCTTTTAAAGCCGTGGCTATAAGCAAAAAGCCTATACAGTTGGGAAGCACGTCAAAAAGCTTTACGGTGGGGTCAAACAAAAATATACAGCCTAAGGCGAAATAAAAGCCGAAAAACCTTTTAAGCTTCATCCTCGTTCCTTCCCTTTTTCTTAAGCAGTTTTTTGCGGACAATCTTTTCCGTTTCTCTCTCAATTATCTCTTCTTCTATTGCCTGACGGCGCTTGGTGGTTATGGTGGTAAAGCAAGTGAAAAGCAACCACATATTAAGGAACACCACCACGTACTGCCCAAATACTATCACCGCCGCCAAAGTACCGTCGGCAGGGGCAAAGGCGCCGGCTATTTTAAGGGCGCTGTAAAGTGCGGTAAGATAAGCTGTTGCCAAAGCGCGGAAGGAAAAGGTCTTTGCGCCGCCGTCGGCGGCTATTTTTGAGGTGCTGTTACCGTGGGCAAAGGATAAAACCGTTGCCAAAAGTGCAAGAGCCACACCCTTTACCACTATTACGGGCTGTGGAAGCGCGGGCAGAGATGCGTAATCGTATATGGTAAGATACAGATTAAAAAGGGCAAAGGGCACGCAAGCCGCCGCCGCAAAGGCGGCAATTTTATATCCCTTATACGCTTTAAGCTCCGATGCCACGCCGAAAAAGCCAACGCTTATCAAAACGTAGCCCGCTACGTCAAGTCCCAAATGCTCAAGCATTAAAAATGCATAACCGAATGCACAAAGACCAAATCCCATAGTTAAACCTCTGTTTTTACTGCTTATCGCCGTTATTCATACAGCATTTTTTGTATTTAAGACCGCTGCCGCAGGGGCAAGGGTCGTTGGGTCCTATTTTTTCTTCCTTCTTTTTAACCACGGTGCGCTTTATAACGGGTTTTTCGCCGCTTTGTACCGCCTCGCCTTTAAGCACCTCTTTGCGCTCTGTGGGAGCTACCTTGGGCCTTACGGAAAGCAGTCTTCTTACGGTGGTTTCCCTTATTTCAGCTATCATGCGGTCAAACATATCGCCGCCTTCAAGACGGTATTCCGTAACGGGGTTCTTCTGGGCGTAGCTCAAAAGACCTATGCCGTCCTTCAGATCGTCCATATCGTCGATATGAAGCATCCAGTTGCGGTCAACGGTTTCAAGCATAATAACCCTCTCCACCTCGCGGAAGATCTCGGGGGTGAACAGTTCTTCCTGAGCGGCGTACTTCTCCGCCGCCTTTTCAACCAACATATCGTGCAGACTCTCTCTGGTCATGGCACCAAGTTCCTCTTGGTTGAAGTGCAGGTCATCCTCGGTGCAAAGCACACCCAAAAACTCCTGACGCATAGCATCAAAGCTCCACTCGTCGGCAATCTCGCCCACCGTATGCTTCAGCATAACGCTATCTACGTAGTCGCCGAACATATCGGTTATGGTATCCTTAAGGTTCTTGCCGTCAAGCACCGAGCGGCGCTGTTTGTATATAACCTCGCGGTGCTGGTTCATAACGTCGTCATACTCCAGCACGTGCTTTCTTCTCTCAAAGTTGTTGCCCTCAAGGCGCATCTGCGCGTTTTCTATGGAGCCTGAAAGTATGCGCGCGTCTATGGGTTGGTCCTCGCCGATACCCAAACGCTGTACCATATTAAATACTCTGTCGCCGCCGAAAAGGCGCATAAGGTCATCCTGCAAGGAAAGGAAGAAACGGCTTTCACCGGGGTCACCCTGTCTGCCCGCACGGCCTCTCAGCTGGTTATCTATACGGCGGCTCTCGTGGCGCTCGGTACCCAAGATGAACAAACCGCCCGCCGCCCTTACCTTCTCAGCCTCGGCACTTGTTATCTTCTCCGCCTCGCTGTTATAAAGGGCGTACTTCTCTCTTATCTCGATGATTTCCTCGTCGTCGGTGGTGGCAAAACCCGTAGCCTCAAAGATCTTGGCTTCGTCATAGCCTTCTTTTCTCAGGCGCTCCTTGGCAATATAGTCTGCGTTACCGCCCAGCATAATGTCCGTACCTCTGCCCGCCATATTGGTGGAAATGGTAACGGCACCAAGCTTACCCGCTTGCGCTACTATCTCCGCCTCTTTTTCGTGATACTTGGCGTTAAGTACCGTGTGGGGGATGCCCGTGCGGGCAAGGAGCTTGGAAAGCAGTTCGCTCTTCTCAACGGAAACCGTACCTACGAGAACGGGCTGTCCCTTTTCGTGACACTCTGCAATCTGTCTGAGAATAGCGTTATATTTACCGTTAACGGTGGTGTAAACCACGTCGTTTTGGTCCTTGCGGATCATGGGCTTGTTGGTGGGTATCTCCACCACGTCAAGCTTGTAAATGGAACGGAACTCCTCCTCCTCGGTAAGCGCCGTACCCGTCATGCCCGAAAGCTTGGTGTAAAGACGGAAGAAGTTCTGGAAGGTGATGGTAGCCATGGTTTTGTTCTCACGCTCTATCTTTACGCCTTCCTTGGCTTCAAGTGCTTGGTGCAAGCCGTTGGAGTAACGTCTGCCGTGCATAACGCGCCCCGTAAAGCTGTCTATGATGAGCACCTGACCGTCACGCACCAAGTAATCCACGTCCCTCTGCATTACGCCGCGGGCGCGGATAGCGTTGTTAAGGTGGTGCATAAGCGCGTTGTTTTCGGGGTCGCCCAAGTTATCTATATTAAAGTGCGCCTCTGCCTTACGCAAGCCGTCACCCGTGAGTACGGCGGTGCGCGCCTTTTCATCTACTATATAGTCTGCATCTATATTGTCCTGGTCTTGTTTTGCGTCTATCTCTTTTATACGCTTTACTCTGAGGTGCTTTACAAAATCGTCCGCCTTTTGGTACATGGGGTCGCTTTCAGAGCCTGCACCCGAAATGATAAGGGGCGTTCTCGCCTCGTCTATCAATATAGAGTCCACCTCGTCCACTATGGCAAAGGCGTGTCCGCGCTGTACGGTGCGCTCCTTATAAACCGCCATGTTATCGCGCAGATAGTCAAACCCCAGCTCGTTATTGGTGCCGTAGGTAATATCCGCGTTGTAAGCCGCCTGTCTTTCGGCGGTCTTCAGTCCGTTAACTATAAGACCGACGGAAAGGCCCATAAAGCGATAAACGCTGCCCATCCACTCACTGTCACGCTTGGCAAGGTAGTCGTTAACGGTAACGATGTGTACGCCCTTGCCGTTAAGGGCGTTAAGGTATGCGGGCAAGGTAGCCATAAGGGTCTTACCTTCACCCGTTTTCATCTCCGCAATTCTGCCCTGATGTATTACTATACCGCCTATAAGCTGTACGCGGTAGTGGCGCTTGCCCAACACTCTGTCAGAAGCCTCACGCACGGCGGCAAAGGCGTCGGGCAATATATCGTCCAAGGTCTCGCCCTTGGCAAGTCTGTCTTTAAATACCTGTGTCTGTGCGGAAAGAGTGTTATCATCCATAGCCTTGTATTTATCGGACAAGGCGTCTATCTTATCAACTATGGGCAGTATCTTTTTTACCTGCCTTTCGCTGTATGTACCGAAAAGTTTTGTCATTAGGGACATAGCAAGTCCTCCCCTTATATATTTTATCAGCCTATTATACACTATTTTTTCCCAAATTAAAAGCGTTTTATAAAAAATAATTGCACAAATCAAAAAAAGTGTTATAATGTAAGTTGTGAATATATGTTGAGGTATAGATATGAAGAAGATAAACGTGGTTTTGCTTGAGCCTGAGATCCCCCAGAATACGGGCAATATTGCCCGTACCTGCGCCGCGACGAACAGCGCCTTGCATCTTATCCGTCCCTTGGGATTTGAAATAAACGATAAGCACTTAAAAAGGGCGGGACTTGATTATTGGCAGTATTTGGATCTGACTTATTACGACAGCTTTGAGGATTTTATGTCAAAGCATGGCGATAAGGAAATATATTTTTTCTCCACCAAGGCAAGGCTATGCTATGCGGAGGCGGAGTACGGCGACGAGGTGTTCTTGGTCTTCGGTAAGGAGACCGCAGGCATACCCGAAAGTATTCTTAAAGCTCACGAGGAAAGCTGTGTAAGGATTCCCATGTACGGGGATTTACGCAGTCTTAACCTGTCCAACAGCGCGGCTATTGCCGTTTACGAGGTGTTAAGGCAGAAGGGCTTTGAGGGACTTAACCGCAAGGGGAAATTGTTCCCTGAAGCAGTGGACGTTAACGGGGAGGTAGTGTTTTGAGAACTATCAGCGCAATAGGTACACCCCACGGTGTAGGTGCCGTATCTATGATACGTCTTTCCGGTGATGAGGCACTTTCCGTAGCGGAGAAGGTTTTTTGCCCCAAGGGAAGCGCTTCCCTGGCTCAGCGCCCGACGCGCACCGCCGTTTACGGCAGCTTTCAAGATGAACGGGGTGCTTTTGACGACGGAATAGTTATATATTACGCCGCGCCCGCCTCCTATACGGGGGAGGATATGGTGGAGCTTATGTGCCACGGCGGTGTGCTTGCCACCTCAAGGCTTTTTGCGGCTACGCTGTCTGCGGGGGCGGTGGGCGCGGCGGCAGGTGAGTTTACAAAGCGCGCTTTTATAAACGGCAAGCTGAGTCTTTCCCAAGCGGAGGCGGTAGGTCTGCTTATAGAAGCAAAAACCGATAGCTGTCTGGATATAGGCATCCGTCATTTGGGCGGCTCACTTACCAAAAGCATAAACCGTTGCAGTGATAAACTGCTTGCCATGGCGTCATCGGTTTACGCCTACATAGATTATCCCGAAGAAGATTTGACCGACCTTAGTCCCGATGAGCTTAAAGCGGAGCTTAACCGGGTAAAAGCGGAGCTTGGCACCCTTAAAAACAGCTATCGCTACGGAAAAGCGGTAACGGAAGGGGTTAAATGCGCCATCGTGGGTTGCCCCAACACGGGCAAAAGCTCGGTGCTTAATCTGTTGGCAGGTGAGGAGAGGGCGATAGTTACCTCCATAGCCGGCACCACCCGCGACGTTATAACGGAAACCGTAAGGCTCGGTGACGTACTGCTTCGGCTTTCGGACACCGCAGGTCTTCGTGAGGGCGGCGGCGAGATAGAGCGCCTTGGCATCAAGCGCAGTATAGAAAGCCTTAAAGGGGCGGAGCTGGTGTTGGCTGTTTTTGACGGCTCCAAGGCGCAAAGCGAGGGCGATAACGAGGTCATCAGATACATAGAAGAAGCGGGCAAGACCGCCGTTACCGTAGGTATAATAAACAAAGCCGATAAGGGCAAGATACATAATTACGAGCTACCCTTTAAAAGCCTCGTGCTTTCCGCAAAGACGGGTGAAGGACTTTCCGACTTGGAGGATACTGTTTGCGGTCTTTACAAAGGCGGCATAGAACGGGATATGGGCGAAACCATAACCAACGCAAGACAGCACGCGGCGGTGTGCCGCGCCTTCGACAGCGTGGAAAGCGCCGTAAATGCCCTTGAATCCGGCTACACTCAGGACGTGGCGGGGCTTGATATAGAAGAAGCCTTATCTGCCTTGGGTGAGCTGGACGGCAGACAGGTAAACGAAGATATAGTAAACGAGATATTCTCCCGCTTTTGCGTGGGGAAATAAAGAGAGGACAGTTTATGATAACGTATAATGCCGAAAGCCTTGACGTGGCAGTGGTGGGCGCAGGTCACGCGGGAATAGAGGCGGCACTTGCCGCCGCACGGATGGGCTTTAGGACTGCCATATTTACCCTTTCCTTAGATTTGGTGGGGAATATGCCTTGCAACCCCTCCATAGGCGGTACGGGCAAGGGACATTTGGTGTATGAGATTACCGCTTTGGGCGGTGAAATGGGTAGGGCGGCAGACAAGGTAATGCTTCAAAGCCGTATGCTTAATCTAAGCAAGGGCCCTGCAGTGCACTCTTTGCGTATGCAGTCCGACCGCAGAAAATATCAGGATAATATGAAGCAGACCTTGGAGAATACCGATAATCTGAAGGTTATCCAAGCCGAGGTTACGGAGATCAAAGCCGAGGGCGGCAAAATAACGGGCGTAGTTACCGCTTTCGGCGCTTTTTATCCTTCAAAGGCGGTTATTATCGCTACGGGTACTTCCTTGGGCGGCAGAATTATAGTAGGTGAGCACGCTTACGATTCGGGCCCCGATAACACCAAGGCGGCGGTAAGTCTTTCCGCTTCTTTGGAGTCTTTGGGTGTGCCTCTCAGACGTTTTAAGACGGGTACCCCCGCAAGGATACACAAGGACAGCATAAATTTTGAGGTGTTGGAGGAGCAAACGGGCGACGTACCGCCTACCTACTTCGCCGTTGAAAGCGAAAAAAGTGAGGGCGGCTACTCCTGCCATATAACCTACACCAACGCAGAGACTCATAAGATAATAAGGGATAATTTGCATCGCAGTCCCCTTTTCGGCGGCGAGATAAAGGGTGTGGGCCCCCGCTATTGCCCAAGCATCGAGGATAAGGTGGTGCGTTTTTCCGATAAGGAAAGACATCAGATATTTATAGAGCCTATGGGTGAAAATACCAAGGAGATGTATCTGCAGGGGCTTTCCTCTTCCTTACCTGAGGAGGTACAGCTAAAGTTGGTGCACTCCATAAAGGGATTGGAAAAGGCGGAGTTTATGCGTACCGCCTACGCCATAGAATACGACTGCACCGACCCCACCTACTTAAAACCCAGCCTTGAGTTCAAGAATATAGAGGGACTTTACGGGGCGGGACAGTTCAACGGCAGCAGCGGCTACGAGGAGGCGGCGGCGCAAGGACTTATTGCCGGTATCAACGCTTGCCTTAAATTGCAGGGCAAGGAGCCGTTGGTACTCAGCCGCGGAGAAAGCTATATCGGCACACTTATTGACGATTTGGTAACCAAGGGCACTAACGAGCCGTACCGAATGATGACCTCCCGAAGTGAGTACAGACTGCTTCTCCGTCAGGATAACGCGGAGGACAGACTTATAGAAAAAGGCAGGGCGGTAGGACTTGTAAGCGACAGGCAGTACAACAGATATTTGGCTGATAAGGCGGCAATCGAAGGGGAGATAGAGCGTCTTAAAAGCGAATCCTTGCCTAAAAGTGCCGAGCTTGATAAGCTGATGACGGATAACGGATTCCCCATAACCGTCGGCGGTATCCGCAAGCACGAGCTTTTAAAGCGCCCCGGCATAAAAATAGACGATATATACCGCTTGGAGGGGAACGATAATCCCCCCGAAAGGCGAATAGCCTTGAGAGTGGAAACGGAGATACGCTACGCAGGGTATATTGAAAAACAGCGCCGCGAGGTGGAGAAGCTTGCGTCCTTGGAAAGCAAAAAGCTCCCCCCCGATATTGACTACAGCGCCGTTAAGGGCATAAGGATAGAGGCGGCACAAAAGCTTGAAAAGCACCGCCCCGAAAGCATAGGACACGCCGCCCGTATTTCGGGCATAAGTCCTGCGGATATAAGCGTATTGCTTATATATCTTTCCCACAGAGGAGGAGATAACAAATGAGCCTTAAGGAGCTGACCGTAAAAAACGCGCCCTATCCCATAACGGAAGAGTGCGCGGAAAAGCTGGGTATTATAGGTAAGCGCTTGCAGGAGGAAAACAAAAAGTATAACCTTACGGCACTTACCTCCGATGAGGATATAGCCGTGCTTCATTTTGCCGATTGTCTTCAGCTTGTAAAGGCGGTGGACTTCAGCGGCAAAAAAACGGTGGACATAGGTTGCGGCGGCGGATTCCCCTCCCTTGTAATTGCGGCGGCAGAGCCTTCCGCTTCCGTTTGTGCTCTGGACAGCACCGCAAAAAAGCTTACCTTCGTGGCGGAAACCGCGGCGGCAGCGGGGATGGATAACATCCAAATCATGACGGGACGCGCGGAGGAATTGGTAAAAGAAGTCCGCGAGAGCTTTGATATTGCAGTATCCCGCGGGGTATCCCGCCTTAATATTTTGGCAGAGCTTTGCTTGCCCTACGTAAAGGTGGGCGGTTTGTTTGCGGCCATGAAGGGCGGCGGCGGCAGAGAGGAAGCTAAAGAAGCGGAAAAAGGCATAATCCGTCTGGGCGGCAAGCTTAAAGAAATAATCCCCTCCCCCGTAAAGGGCGGAGAGGACCATTGTGTTATAATAATAGAAAAGCTTCGCCAGACTCCCGCTGAGTATCCCAGACAGTATAACAAAATAAAAAAGCAACCGCTGTAAAAATTAAAGCTTCAGAAGCTTTAATTCAGACGGTCGAGAAAGGATACAGACAAGACGAACCGAGGCGATAGCTGTACTGAGTACTGCAAGCCGAGGTTCGTTTTGAACGAAAAAATATAAATATTTGCGAAAAATTCAGGGAAAATCCCTGAATTTTTTTCGTTGATAGTTTCGTTTTTATCTTTTTTCGTGTTCTGTGCCTTTATCGGCTGCCTGAATAAAGCTTCAAGAGCTTTTCTGCATTTTTGCAGAAGAGCTTTTCTTTTTCTTCTTCGGTAAAGGGCAGTGGGTTTATGTAGTTGTAAGCGGTATCCGTACAAAATACGGGGAAATCACTGCCGAAAAGTACCCTGTCCACGCCGAATCGCATGATAAGGTCGTAGGTCTGCTCCTCGCTCAAAAAGGGACGCGCCTCCGAGCAGTCCACAAAAATATCGGTATCAACTAAGTACTCCACAGCCTCGTCCCACACGGAATACCCACCTAAATGGGCACCTATAACCGTCAGATCAGGCACTTTATCGCAGACCGCGCGCATACGCTTGGGGGTGGAATAATCGGTGTTCTTGTCGCCTACGTGGAACAAAACGGGCAACCCCAGCTCACCGCAACGTCGGTAAAGTCTTATCATTACTTCGTCGTCTATAAAAAGCTTTTGGAAATCGGGATGTATCTTTATACCCTTGGCACCCTTCTCCGCTATACGCTCCAGCTCTGCCAGACACTCGTTCTCACCCAGCTCAGGATGGAAGGAGCCGAAGGGGATATAGGCGCTGTCGTTTTCTGCCATCATAAGCAAAAAATCGTTGCCGTTCACCACGTTCTTACCCTTCATGGCGGCAGAGGAAATAACGAATCGGCAGTCGATACCTTCGGGTACTCTCTCCCTTAAAAGCGATGCTTTTCCATTTCCCTCCATGGCAAGGCCGTAGTATTTACCCACGTTTTCGGCGGCACGCTCCGCTATGGCATCGGGAAATATGTGGGTATGGAAGTCAATTAATTTGTTCATCTTTTTATTCTCCGCTTTGATTGCTTGGCAGAGTGCTGAAAAAGGATACAGACAAGACGAACCGAGGCGATAGCTGTACTGAGTACTGCAAGCCGAGGTTCGTTTTGAACGAAAAATATAAATATTTGTGAAAAATTCAGGGATTTTTCCCTGAATTTTTGTCGTTGATATTTTTCTTTTTATCTTTTTTCGTGTTCTGTGCCTTTTTCAGCGGTCTGTTATTTATTCTTCGATGTCCTCGATATCTTCAAGCTCTATTTCGGTGTTGCAGGAGGGGCAGATTATTACGTCATCCTCGGTATCTGCATCGAAATAAACCTCTTCGCCGCAGGTGGGGCATACGGTTGCAAAGCAATCACAGTCACAGTCGCAGTCGCAGTCACAATCATCGTCACAGCAATCACAGCAGTCACAGTCATCGTCTTCGCACTCGTAAACGTCACGCTCAACCTCGCCCAGGTCGGCATCGAGCTCGTCAATATATTCTTCAAGATAGCTCTGACCGTCTTCCAAATCAAGAACGGAAAGGCTTATATCCTCAAGCAAGTCTGCAATAGCCTTAAAAAGCTTGCCTTCGTTGGTGCTGTCATCAATCTTCATGCCTTCCATAAGGCCCTTAAGATAAGCCGCTTTTTCGGAAATGTTCATATTATTACCTCACAAAAATTACACTCTCTCAAGATACTCACCGGTTCTGGTGTCAATCTTAAGTACGTCGCCTTCGTTAACGAACATGGGAACCTTTATCTCAGCACCCGTCTCAAGAGTAGCGGGCTTAAGAGCGTTGGTAGCGGTGTTGCCCTTAAAGCCGGGCTCAGTCTCCGTAACTGCAAGCTCAACGAACATGGGAGGTTCAACGGAGAAAACGTTGCCCTTATAGGATACCAAACGGCAAGTCATACCCTCTTTAACAAACTTAAAGTTATCGGGAAGCTTATCAGCGTTAAGGGGAACCTGGTCATAGGTCTCCATATCCATAAAGTAATAAAGGTCGCCGTCGCTGTAGCTGTATTCCATATCTTTTCTTTCAACGATTGCGGTGGGGAACTTAGCGGTAGGGTTAAAAGAAGTTTCAACTACGCCGCCGGAGATAACGTTTCTCATCTTAGTTCTTACAAAAGCCGCACCTTTGCCGGGCTTAACGTGCTGGAACTCGATAACCTGCATTACGTTACCGTCCATCTCAAAAGTCAAACCGTTTTTAAAATCGCCTGCTGAAATCATAAATATCCTCCATAATAAGGCACAGCGGACGCGCCGCCAAGCCCTCTTAATTTTTTAATCACCTATAATTAACAACATTTTATAGCATTTTTGCATAAAAGTCAATAGTTTTTTTATTTAAGGGCGTACTTTTCCCTATATTCCTCGTACTTTGCATTAAAATCGCCGCCGCCGGCTTTTGCACTGCGCAAGGTTTCGTGGATGTTCATGTGCTTTTGGGAGATCTCCAAAACACAGCCCGCCACGTTGGAGCAATGGTCGGAAACTCTTTCAAGCGCCGCCAGCAAATCCGTCCAGACGAAGCCTATGTCGATTGTGCACATCTCTTTTTGCAGTCTTTGTATATGGCGGGTACGCAACGTTTCCTTCAAGCGGTCTATTACCTGCTCCAAGGGTTCTATCTCCGTAGCCGCAACAAGGTCGTTGCTTACGAAGGCATCTGCGGTCTTGTCCACTATCTCCGCCACTGCCGAAAGAAGCACCTCAAGCTCTGCCTTCGCTTCTTCGCTGAAGGAAAGTCCTTTCTCTTCCATCTCCTCGGCGGCACAAACTATCTCTACCGCGTGGTCTGATATACGCTCGAAATCACCTATTATTTTAAGAAGTTTTGCTGCCTCCGCACTGTCGTCACCGCTTATGCGGCGGGTGCTCAGCTTAACCAGATAGGTGCCTAAAATGTCCTCGTAATGGTCGGTTTTATCTTCCTTCTCCCTGACCTTTGCCGCCAAAACCTTGTCATAACCGCGCACTAAGGAAAGACTGTCCTTTAAAGCAAGGGCGGATACGTGCGCCATATCGGAAGCGATGGTGTGGCAACGCTGAAGTGCGATGGGAGGTGTTGCCAGCAAACGCTCGTCCAGCTCCTCCACCGTGTCGGGAGTTTGTCCGTCGGGAACGAGACGGCACACAAGCTTTTCCAACAAAGAAGCGAAGGGGAACAGAATAAAGGTGCAAAGCAGATTGAACGCAGAGTGTGCTACGGCTATGCCGAAGACCGTGGCGTTATCGTTCAACATCTCGATATTAACTATGGATTTTACCATGCAAAACGCGCCAAGCAATATGGCGGTGCCCAAAATATTAAAGGAAAGGTGCACCAACGCGGCACGCTTTGCGTTTTTGTTGGCACCGAATGCAGAAAGTATTGCGGTAACGCAGGTGCCGATGTTTTGACCCATGATGATGGGGATAGCCGCACCGTAGCTGACACCGCCCGCCAAAGCAAGGGTTTGAAGTATGCCCACCGAAGCGGAGCTGGACTGGATGATAGCGGTAAGGACAGCACCCGCCAGCACGCCCAATATGGGGTTGGTAAACAGTACGAACAGCTGTTGGAAGGCAGGAACTTCTGTCAAGCCGCTTACCGCGCCCGACATTATCTCCATACCGTACATAAGGGTGGCAAAGCCTAAAAGGATACTGCCCGTATCACGCTTTTTGCCGCCTTCCTTAGCCAAGAAGAACAAAAGCCCTATAATTGCCAAGACGGGGGTAAAGGATGAGGGTTTAAGCAGCTTAACGAAGGTGTTGCCGCTGTCTATACCCGTAAGGCTAAGCAGCCACGCGGTAACGGTGGTACCTATGTTTGCACCCATTATTACGTTTATTGCCTGCCGCAAGGTCATAATGCCGGAGTTTACAAAGCCAACCACCATAACCGTAGTAGCCGAGGAGCTTTGTATAACTGCCGTAACGCCCATGCCCGTAAGAAGACCCGCCCAAGGGTTGGAGGTAAGCTTGGAAAGCAAGGAGCGCAAACTGTTGCCCGCACGTCTTTCCAGCGCCTGCCCCATTACGTTCATGCCGAAAAGGAACAGAGCAAGACCGCCTATAAGCTGAAGCGCGTCAAAAATATCCATAAATACACGTCCTTTTGTAAAAAATGTCCTTCTCTTCTATCTTAATTATATTTAATGGGATAAGCCGTGTCAAGGAAAAAATAATTAATTTACTGAAATTAAACTATTGTGTTTTTCCGTTTGTTGGGGTATAATATAGGTTGTTTTAAAAAGTGTATAAAAATTCAGTTATTTTTAAGACAGCGCGGATAATATAAAGTCACAGAAAGCAAAACTCTTGTAAAGAAAGCGAGCGATTTTATGTACGACGAAAATAAAGCCATGGGCGGCAATCAAGAAGGCGCTTCTATGGGCGAGGAAGTTAAAACCGGGCAAAGCTTTCAACCGCAAACTCCCAATTATATGCCTCCTCAAGGGGCGTTCCCCCCTCCTCCGCCTCATAATAATTACACCTATTATTCCGACGGGACGAGAAGATACGCACCCCCCGTTTACAACGGCTATCAGGGCGGCTATAACAGTGCACCCACCCCTCCCAAAAAGAGCAAAGCAGGCGTGGTGCTGACGGTGGTGGGCGTAACGCTTTTGTTGGCGCTTGTGTGTGTGGCGGTGTTTGCACTGCTCCAAAGCGGTGACGTGAGAGATCACAAAAAAGACGATTTGGACGATAGCTCCGTTCTCGTTGCAGACCAAAGCAAAACGGAAGAGAACGAAGAAAAAGAGTACGAGTCAGTACCCGAAGTGGTTGCTGTTACCCCCGTACCCGACGAAAGCTACGACAGTCTTGTGAAGCTTTATAACGAATGCGCACCCAGCTGTGCAACCATCATCTGCACCGTGGAGTATAATAACGGCTTTTACATCCAAGAGGGGCAGGCGCTTGGCAGTGGCTTCGTTATAGAGGGAACGGACCCCGAGACAGACGAAAAAGCTTTCTATATCATTACCAATCATCACGTGGTTGAGGACGCAAAGGATATAACCGTTAAGTTTTACGACGGTAAATCCTACGATGCGGAGCTTATAGGCTCCGACGAGATGACGGATATTGCGGTGCTTTCCATAGAGGAAACCAACCTTATTCCCTTGGAGCTGGGTGACAGTAACGAGCTTGAGGTGGGGCAATGGGTTATTGCCATCGGCACCCCCTCCGGCGAGGAGTTTGCGGGCACTATGTCCTACGGCATCATCTCCGGTGTAAACAGAGAGGTTGAGGTTACCAACAGCTACGGAACTCTCGTTAAGACCATGACGGTTTTGCAGACTACCGCGGCTCTTAACTCCGGTAACTCCGGCGGTCCTCTTATAAACATGGCAGGTCAGGTAGTGGGCATCAATTTTATGAAGTTCACTCAGGACTACGAGGGCATGGGCTTTTCTCTTCCCTCCACCTCCGCTATGGATATTATCAATAATCTTATCGCCTTCGGCGAAGTGGTTGACAGACAGGATAGCTTCGTTGTAGGTCAGGGACAGTTGGGTATTTCCGGCATGAACGTGGACGAAGACGTGATAAGGGTTTATAATCTTGACGAGGATAGTCCTCACGGCGTAATGGTTACCGACGTTTCCAGAGGTACTGCGGTTTACGATGCGGGTCTTAGCCTTTTTGACATTATAACCGAGTTCAACGGTGTGGAGATAGACAGTATCTCAACCCTTCAGGCGGAGATCGCCAAGACCAACGCGGGCAGTGAGGTTGAGCTTAAGTTCTACCGTCCCGGCAGAAGGAACGAGAAGGGTGAGTACCACACCATCACCTTCAAGCTGGACTACGTTCAGGGATAAAATTCAAATAAAGCAGGGATTAATTATGAAAGCAATAGTTATTCCGGATAAATTCAAAGGCACAATGGATGCCCGCACCGCGGGCGAAGCAATCAAGAGGGGCATAATTTCGGTTATGCCTTCTTGCTCCGTTTTAAGGCTTACCGCCGCTGACGGCGGTGACGGTACGGTGGATGCCTACATAGATAACGTGGGCGGCGAAAAGATACATCTTACCGTAACGGGCCCCAATTTTAAAAAGGTGGACTCTTATTTTGCAAAGCTTAAGGACGGCACCGCCGTTATAGAGATGGCGGCGGCAAGCGGACTTTCCATCGCGGAGGAGGGCAGTACCCCTCTGCACACCACCACCTACGGTACGGGCGAGCTTATTAAGGCGGCGCTGGACGAGGGTTGCCGCAAGCTTATTATAGGCATAGGCGGAAGCGCCACCAACGACGGCGGTATAGGTATGGCGGCGGCGCTTGGCGTTAAGTTCCTTGACAAAGACGGCAAGGAAATAGAGCTTACGGGCGGCGGACTTGCACAGCTTGCCACTATCGATACGTCGGGTCTTGACAGCCGTGTTAAGGCAAGCAAGATACTCGTGGCTTGCGACGTAGATAACCCCCTGTGCGGTAAATACGGCGCGGCTGAGGTGTTCTCCCGTCAGAAGGGTGCCGACGAAGAAGCGGTAAAACAGCTTGACCGTAATTTGCTCGTGCTTTCTTGGATAGCAAAGCGTCAGAACGTGGGCGATATGCTGGAGCTTAAGGGCGGCGGTGCCGCAGGTGGCTTGGGCGCGGGACTTGCGGTATTTTTGGGCGCGGAGCTTACTGAGGGCGCGGCGTTGCTTCTGGAGGCTTGCGGTTTTGAAAAGCACGCGAAAAGCGCTGACTTTATAATAACGGGCGAGGGCAGTCTTGACGCTCAAAGTCTTCACGGCAAGCTCCCCGCGGCAGTGGCGGAACGCGCGGCGGGCAAGAAGGTTGCGGTTATCGGCGGCAGAGTGTTGCTTACCGAGGAAGAAGCCTTGGCGGCAGGATTTTTCTGCGTAGAGGAGGCAAGCCCCAAGGGACTTACCATGGACGAGATAAAGCTGCGCTGTGTTAAGGATCTGGAGGAAACCGCCGCAAGAGTGGCAAGGAGGTTTCTGTGAACGTAATCGAGCTTAAACAAAAAATAAACGAGGGCGGTTTTAACACCGCCTTTAAGACTTTATACGGAGATATATCCAAGGCGAAGGCGAGAGCCTTAATGCTTGCGGACGGTTTTGAGGCGCGGTTTGGCAACGGGGAGGACGTTTCTTTGTTTTCTGCCCCCGGAAGGACCGAGCTTATAGGCAACCACACGGACCATAACGGCGGTTTGGCGGTGGGTGCCGCCATTGATCCGGATATTTTGGCAGTAGCCGCACCATTTGAGGGCGGCGTGGAAATATACGAGGGCGACGGTCTTATTGAAGGAAGTTTTTCCCACAAGACGGAAAAAGGCACCTCCCTTGCATTGGCTTTAGGCATGGCAAGACGCATGGGCGGCGGCTTCAAGGCAGTTATTGACAGTCGCATCCCCCAAGGTAAGGGTGCATCCTCCTCGGCGGCATTTTCCCTTCTTTGCGGCAAGATTGCCGACAGCTTCTACGGTGAGGGAAAGGCAAGTCCCATGGAGCTCTCTCTTGCGGCAAAGCTTACGGAAAACGAGGACTACGGCAAGAATTGCGGTCTGCTTGACCAGATTTCCTGCGCTTTCGGCGGTACCGTGCGGATAGACTTTCATACCCCCATACCTACCGTCAGCTCCGTCCCCTATAACGTAGGGGAATACAGCTTGTTTTTGGTGGATACGGGGGTATCCCACGCAAATTGCGGAAGGTACGCTTCCGTTGCCGAGGATATGGTCAAGGCGGCAGAGTACTTCGGTAAAAGCCGCTTGGGCGATGTGGACACGGCTGTTTTTGCGGAAAAGAAAGAGCGTTTAAGACTAAAATGCGGTGACGGCGTTTACCGCCGTGCATTACACTTCTTTGACGAGAATAAGCGCGTGGATTTTTTCTGCCGCAGGGCGGCTTTGGGGCAGATCGGCGTATGCCTTTACGCTGTGAACGGGTCTGGCATTTCCTCCCGTTGCAACTTGGGTAACGTACATAAGGAAGCGGACGAGGCTACCGAGGCGCTGAAGGACGTCGCGGCGGCGGTACGCATCCACGGCGGCGGCTTTGGAGGCAGTTTGCAGTGCTACGTGGCTAAAGGAAAGATAAAAAGCTTTACCGATAAGATGGAGGCGCTTTTCGGAAAAGGCTCGGTATTGCCCATAAATATACGCGAAGTCGGCGTTTGCCGTATCATTTGTGAACAGTCTTAAAGCTTACACGCTGTTTTCCTCCTCCAAGGGCAACAGCAGTTATATAACCTACGGAAGCACCTCGTTTCTTATAGATGCGGGCGGTTCCTTAAAGTCGATAAGCGAAAAAATAGCCGCCTTGGGCGGCGACGTAAAAAAACTCAGCGGTGTGTTCATCAGCCACGAGCACGCTGACCACACCAAAGGTTTGGAATTTCTCTCCAAAAAACACGGCATCCCCATCTACACACATCCCAAGTGTATGGACGTTATAGGGATGACCGCACCGTCGGCAGAAGGGTTTTTGGTGCCCACGGAGGCAGGCGATACGGTGTATATGGGTGATTTGAAGGTTACCGTTTATCCCACCCCTCACGACAGCGTGCGCTCCTTCTGTTATCGGGTGGAAAGCCCCAAAGGCTCTTTAGGCTACGTCACGGACATCGGACATATAAGCGACAGCGTTCAGGATGCAATTTTCGGGTGCGATAAGGTGCTTATCGAATCCAACCACGATATAGATATGCTTAAATCGGGCCCTTACCCCGAATTTTTGAAGGAGAGGATATTGGGGCGGAGAGGGCATCTTTCCAACGGTGCTTGCGCCTGCGTTGCACCGGTGCTTGCCCGTTGCGGAAGCCGCAGCATCACCCTTGCTCACCTTAGCGAAACCAACAATACCCCCCGATTAGCCTACGGCGCGGTTAAGGAAAAGCTTGAAGAATACGGGGTCAAGCTTTGCGGTGAGTGCTTTGCGGGTGACGTTGTTTTGAAGGTGGCGTCTCCTGCCGAGATAACGGAGATATAAAATATTGAAGAGTGAAGAAGTGAAGGAAATCCACCCATGGCGAGCCAAGGGTGGATTTTGCGGTTTTATAGTTTTGATTGCAGTTCTTCCATCAACTTTGCTGATGGTGTGGGAATGCCTTCGAAAGGGAAGGCTATACCCATATTATCGTATTTTGCTTTGCAAATCTTCTTAAAGGAAAGCAGCTCTGTTTTATCAATACAGGGGTGCTTTTTTATTATGCCCTTTAAAAACTCAATATTTTCGTCCGTATCGTTAAGGGTGGGGATTATCACCTGACGAAGGGTAGTGGGTATACCCTGCCCGTTCAGATACTTGAGGAAATTCAAGGGTGCTTCGATGGAGCAACCCGCGTATTTTTTGTAAAGCTCGTCGGTGGGATATTTAATGTCCAACAGAACGCGGTCCGTAAGGGAGAGCAGTTTTTTTATCCCATCGTTCAACAGACTCCCCGACGTGTCAAGGCAGGTGTTTATCCCGTTTTCCTTGGAAAGGGCAAAAATCTCTGCGGAAAATTCCGGCTGTAAAATGGGCTCTCCCCCCGAAAGGGTTATTCCGCCCTCGTTGCCGAAATAGGCTTTAAAACGCTCCGCTTTTCCTACTATCTCCTCTGCCGTGTATTCGGTACCGCCCTCAAAGCTTTGAGTTTCGGGGTTGTGACAACAGCCGCATCTGAGGTTACAGCCTTGAAGGAACACCACGTAGCGTATTCCCGGTCCGTCCAAGGTGCCCATGGACTGGATGGAGCTGATTTTTCCTTTAACGGACATACTACATCGCCTCGTGGAAGGTACGGCTGATAACCTCTTTCTGCTGTTCCTTGGATAGTTTATGGAAGTTTACTGCGTATCCCGAAACGCGGATGGTAAGGTTAGGGTAAGCGGAAGGCTCCTCGTAAGCTTTTATAAGGGTTTCGCGGTTTAAAACGTTTACGTTGATGTGGTGAGCCTTCTTGGCGAAATAGCCGTCCAAAATGGCAGTCAGATTCTGCACACGCTCGCCGGCTTCTCTGCCAAGTGCTTCGGGAGTAATGGAGAAGGTGTTGGAAACACCGTCGCGGCAGTCCTCATAGCGTATCTTAGCCACCGAGTTCAATGATGCAAGCGCGCCGTTTTCCTCGCGGTTGTGCATGGGGTTGGCACCGGGGGCGAAGGGCGTTTTTGCGGCTCTGCCGTCGGGGGTGGCACCCGTGTTCTTTCCGTAGGCTACGTTAGAGGTGATGGTAAGAACGGAAAGGGTATGCTCGGAATTTCTGTAGGTAGGTGTCTTGCGAAGCTCCGTTATAAAATCGTGGGCGGCGTCTCTTGCTATAAGGTCCACGCGGTCGTCGTCGTTGCCGTACTTGGGGAAATCGCCCACCGTGTTAAACTCCGTAATATAGCCGTTTTCGTTTTTAATAGGATATACCGATGCGTATTTTATGGCACTTAACGAGTCGGCAACAACGGAAAGTCCCGCAATACCGAATGCCATGTATCTGTGCACGACGGTATCGTGAAGCGCCATTTGAATCTTCTCGTAGCAATATTTATCGTGCATATAGTGGATTATGTTCATGGTGTTTACGTAAAGCTTTGCCAGCCATTCGGTATATATATGAAGTCTGTCAGTAACCTCGGTATAATCCAGCTTTTCGCCTTCAAGCACCGACATCTGAGGACCGATGTGCATATTGCTTTCCGCATCGTAGCCGCCGTTTATGGCAATAAGCAAAAGCTTTGCCAGGTTACATCTTGCGCCGAAGAACTGCATCTCCTTGCCTATCCTCATAGCGGAAACACAGCAAGCTATAGCGTAATCGTCACCGTAAATGGGGCGCATAAGGTCGTCGTTTTCGTACTGGATAGAGTCCGTATCTATAGAAACCTTGGCGCAGAACTTCTTAAATGCTTCGGGAAGACGCTTCGACCAAAGTACGGTCAGATTAGGTTCCGGGGATGCACCCAAGGTATAAAGGGTGTTCAGAATACGGAAGCTGCTTTTGGTAACCAAGGTTCGTCCGTCTTCACCCATACCGCCTACCGCTTCGGTTATCCACATGGGGTCGCCGCCGAAAAGCTCGTTGTATTCGGGGGTGCGGAGGTGGCGCGCCATACGAAGCTTCATTACGAACTGGTCCAAAAGCTCCTGTGCGCCTTCCTCGTCCAAAATTCCCGCGTCAATATCACGCTGGATATAAATATCAAAAAAGGTAGAAACACGACCCAAGGACATAGCGGCACCGTTTTGCTCCTTTATTGCGGCAAGGTACGCAAAATACGTCCACTGAATCGCCTCGCGGGCGTTGGAAGCAGGCTCGGAAATATCGTAGCCGTACATATCAGCCATTTCCTTCAGCTTGCCAAGGAAGCTTATCTGCTTAAACAGCTCCTCGTCCAAGCGTATCTGAGGGGAATCGAAGGAGCTCAGCGACAAAGCCGCCTTATCCGTCTTCTTTTCTTCTATAAGTCTGTCTACACCGTAAAGTGCTACGCGGCGGTAGTCACCGATAATTCTGCCGCGGCCGTAGGCATCGGGCAGTCCCGTAATAACGTGGGATTTCCTTGCGGCGCGCATCTCGTCAGAATAGGCGCGGAAAACACCGTCGTTATGGGTGGTACGATACTGAAACTCCTCCTCTATTTTTCTTGAAAGAGTGTAGCCGTAAGCCTCGCAAGCCTGACGCGCCATTCTGATACCGCCGAAGGGCGCAATACCTCTTTTAAGGGGGCGGTTGGTCTGAAGTCCCACTATAAGCTCGTTGGGTTTATCCACGTATCCGGGGCTGTAGCTTGTAGGGGAAGAAACGGTGGCGGTATCTATATCAAGCACGCCGCCGTACTGACGCTCCAAATCAAAAAGGGACTGAACCTTTTCCATAAGCTCCTTGGTGCGGTTGGAGGCACCTGCAAGAAAGCTTTCGTCACCCGTGTATTCCGTATAGTTTTGTTGGATGAAGTCACGGACGTTTATCTCGTTCTGCCAAACACCCGATTTAAAATTTTTCCAGTTTGAATGTTCCATTTTTTCCTCCTGTTTTGATTTACCCTTAAAACAGAAAAGGGCAACCAGTTTTAACTGATTGCCCAGACGGTCGGCCAAAATATTTTACGCTCCCTTGCGGTTATCCGCAAATCCGTCAGTCACGTAAAACCTACGATTATTATAACTTGCTTCGGGTATTTTGTCAATTATAACAAAGTTACAATTCTGTAAACCGTTTTAATATCCCTTAGGTGATAAATACCCAAACTCCGTTATTTCAGCTTAATGAGCTTATCGGTTTCGATAATATTCTCAAAGTTATAAACGAACAGAAGTCTGTCCGGATTAACCATAGAGATCACCGTGCTTACGGAGGTGCCGAAACGGCTCGTGTCCATATCCACTATCACCAAGTCGTAATGACGGGCAAGGAAGGGGACAAGGCTGTGAGCAAAGGAATCCTTGAATATCAGCAAGGTCTCACGCTCTGCGCCCTCAAGGCTTATGCTCATATGGGTAGGCTTGCCGTGGAGGAATACGCTGTATGCATCCTCCCCTTCAAGGGCGGTAAAATCGTAAAGCCCGTTCTTCTCCTCGCTTGGCTTAAACGCCAAGTTAAGCTCGGTTACGGTAAAGTCCTCGTCGCCCTCGTAGCGGGCAAGCTGTAATTCTTCGCCGTCTAAATAGAAGTAGTTGCCGTTGCGAAGAGCGGTGCCCTTAAAATCCTCCGTAACGGTTACGAAGTCAAAATCCTCCATACCGTAGGGGGTAACGCCCCAGCTTTCCATAAGCTCCTTGTAGGCGTAATATGCGCCCTTGGTGGTCCAGTGGTGGTCGGTGAGATAATAGGGTTGCTCACCGCTGTCGTTAAGGGACTGCATGGTGTCAAACAGGTTAATATATCTGCCGCATCTGTCGCAGAAAGCGTCTTCGCAAAGCGCTTCCAGCATAAGGCTGTTATCTGCGGGGTATGACAGTGAATCATGCTTTACGTCCACGGCTCTTGGGGGGAGCAGTATCCCCGTAGGGATGGAAAGGTCGTGGCATACCGCGCTTAAATTCTCAAGGCTTGCCTTTATATGCTCCTCGCTTATATATTCGGTACTGCTTCCAACGCCTACCGCGTCAAATTCCACTGCCGCCAAGTCGCCGTCCTTGTTAAGCACACCGTTGTTAACGTATCTGCCAAAGGCTTGCTCCGTCAAAGCGGAAAGGCCCAAAAACATATTTCTCAAGGGGAACTGGTCGCAAAAATACTCGTCAAAATCGTCGGCAAGATAGCCGTGAAGCAAGTAATCCAACCCCTTAATCTCCGTGCCGTCGGGGGCGGTATAGCCTTCGCTGAAGCTTGGCAAGGCTTGCAGGTCGCGCCCTTCGGAGGGGGAGCTTTCCTTGTCGGGAAGCACTGCGAAGCTTAGGGAAAAGCCTAAAATCATGGCTAAAAACAGTACTATTGATATGATGTCGGAAATTCTGTTTTTCTTTTTCATAGCTTAACCCCCTTAAAAGTTCCAGTACAAGAAGGGGCTGTAAGAGGAAGCCACCATATAACTTACGGAAACGAAAAGACCCAAAACGGGCGCTATCGCACCTACGATTCGTCCGCCCTCGGAGCTCAGCAGATACTTATCCCACAGCTTTTTGGGGTAGGGTGTTGCCGCCACCGCAAAGATTATAAGGGTAGGGATAGCCTGCAAAGCGGTATAGGACACCGTGGGAGAGCTGAAGCTGCCGCTGCCGAACATAGCTTTAAGGCAGTTGAAGCCTGCGGCGGTGTCGGTGTAGTAGAATATAAGCCAGCCGATGGCGATAAGGAACAGCGCGTATATGCGGGAGATCACCGTAGGCAGTTTTTCAAGGGCTTTAAGCAAAAACGCCTTTTCAACCACCAATATAATAAGGAAGTAAACGCCCCAGATTATAAAGTTCCAAGAAGCGCCGTGCCAAAATCCCGTAAGCAACCAAACTACCCCAAGGTTGCGGTATTGCTTTAGCTTACCCTTGCGGTTGCCGCCCAAGGGTATGTAAACGTACTCCCTGAACCAAGAGGAAAGGGAGATATGCCATCTGCGCCAAAACTCCGTAATGTTCTTTGAAATATAGGGGTAATCGAAGTTCTCCAAAAACTTAAAGCCGAACATACGGCCAAGACCTATTGCCATATCGGAGTATGCAGAGAAGTCGAAATAAATGCGGAAGGTGTAAAAGATAACCACCATCCAGCCGCCAACAGCCGTAGATTCCGCAGACAGGGTGCCGTTAAAGTAGTTTACGAAGCTGTCAGCCACGTCAGCCAAAAGCACCTTTTTGCACATACCCGCGCAAAACCTTCTTGCACCCGCGGCAAAATCCGCTATCGTTTCCTGCCTTTCCATAAGCATATCGTCTACGTCGCGGTAACGGACTATGGGGCCCGCCACAAGCTGAGGGAACAAGGTTACGTAAGCGCCGAAGGAAACAAAGCTTCTTTGAACCTCCGTCTGCCCTCTGTACAGGTCGATGGAATAGGACATGATCTGGAAGGTGTAGAAGGATATGCCCAAGGGAAGCATAAATTGGAAGGGGATCTCCGAAACGAAGGGGAGAGTGTACTCTTTTATGGTAGTAAGCTGGGATAAAAAGGGTATGGCGCTCAGGTTTTCTATAAAGAAGTTGCAATATTTGAAGAATAAAAGCCAAATCAGGTTAAGGGCAAGGGAAAGCACCAAAAATCCCCTGGCTTTTTTTACATCCGTTTGCCGATGCTTTGCAATGGGGAACCCCAAGAAAAACGCCGATGCTACGGATACCAGCATTATTATTATGAAAAACGGCTCCGCCCAACCGTAAAAAATCAGGCTCATTACAAAAAGCACCAGGTTTTTTAAACGGCGGGGAACTGCATAATACAGACCTAAAGTGACCGTTAGAAAGCCGAAAAGGAATATAAGAGAAGAAAAAACCATATTTTAGTCCTCAAGTGCTTTCAGTTCTTTTTCCAAGGCGTCGTCCCTATGGGATTTTGCCTTGCCTATTACCTTCACCTCGTCACGGGTGAACACCTTGTAAACCGCGGTGCCGTCACCGTCCATGCGCACCTTTATCTTGCCGTTAATAAAGTTGCTTTCAGCAACAACGCCCGTGCCTATCTCGGTACGCACTACCATATCCACTCTGGGGAAGGTTTCGTACTCCATTTCATACACGTCCTGCTCGTAGCGCAGGCAACACATAAGCCTACCGCAGTTGCCGGATATTTTGGAGGATGACAGACTTAAATTCTGCTCCTTTGCCATTTTGATGGATACCTGAACGAAGTCGGGTAAGAAGCGGTTACAGCAGAAGGGCATACCGCATACGCCTATGCCGCCCAACAGCTTTGCTTCATCTCTTACGCCTATCTGTCTGAGCTCTATACGGGTGCGGAAAACGCTTGCCAGGTCCTTAACCAGCTCGCGGAAATCCACTCTGCCGTCAGCGGTGAAGTAGAATATGAGCTTGGAGTTGTCGAAGGTGTATTCCACCTCGGTCAGGTTCATCTCCAGCTTGTGCTTTTCCACAAGCTCGGTCCATATCTTTTCCGCTTTCTTCTCAAGCTCTTTGTTTTGGGCGTGCTTAACTCCGTCCTGCTCCGTTGCCTTGCGGATAACCTCTTTAAGGGGTTGAACGGTATCTTTTTCCTTTACCATGCGGTTGGAGAGGGCAACTAATCCGTACTCCTGACCTCTTGCGGTCTCTACGATAACTCCGTCCCCTGCTTCAAAGCTTATATCCTTGGGGGCAAAGTAGTATATCTTGCCGGAGGGCTTGAAGCGTACGCCCACTATCTCTACCTTGGGGGAATCGTCCTCCTCGATTACTATGCCGTTCTTGCGGTTCTCCGCCGCCTCGTACATTATGTCCTTGGCTTCGGCAAAAGCCTTCTGCTCTGCGGTCTTGTGCTCCTCTATCACTATCGCCCTTCTGTTCTCGGTGCGCTTTGCGGGCGCTTCATTTTGGGGCGCCTTTTCCTTGTGATGATGAGCCGGCTTATGAGGCTTTGCCTTCTGCTCCTCCTTGCGGTGGGCAGGGCGCGGCTTCTTTTCCGCTACGGCTTCGTTGGATGCCGCTTCCTTCTTGTCATCACGGGGCTTGGGTTTACCGTGGTGAGGGCGGTTGCTTCTGTAATGAGGACGGTTGCCTCTGTGATGAGGGGTATTTGTATTTTCTTTTTTGTGTTCTCTGTTCTCGTTTTTTGCTTTTTCGTTTTCTGCCATAATTTATCCTTTCCCGTGGGTTATGCGCCTGCACAGCTCGGTAAGCGCCGTGTTCCCGTCGGTATTTCTTCTTAATGAACGGCCGCAGTCCAAAAGCGCTTCCAAGCTTTCGTAAACTGCCTTGCCCGTGGTTGCGGCGGCGTAGCCGTCCGCCTTTTCTTGCGATAAAAGGGTGCTTCGTCCGCATCCCAGCTTACTGCACAGCACGTCTCTTGCCGCTACCGAAAGATAATCCATAAGCTGTATCAGACTCTCACGCTTCCGCGCCTGTGTTAAAAACGCGGTGTACAGCTCGTATCTGCCCGTAGCGTAAAAAACCTTGTCACAAAGCTTAAGCGCCGCTTCGCGTTCCGCCTTGCCCTCTTTTTTGAGGATGGCCTCCGCCTTTCCGTAGGAGCCTTCCGCCATTCGCACCGCATCCTGCAGTGCCGCCGCGTCAGCCTTGGGGAACTTTTCCTTCAGGTAACTTAAAATCGCACCGTCCTCTGCGGCGGAAAGGCTTACCGTGCGTCCTCTGCTTCTTACGGTGGGCAACAGGCTTTCCCTTTTCTCCGTCAGCAAAAAGAACACTACCCCCGCGGGCGGCTCCTCAAACACCTTAAGCAGTGCGTTTTGCGCCGCCGCCGTCATGGCGTGGGCATCCTTTAGGACGTACACAGACCTTTCACCCTCGTTGGGGGTTAATGTAACGCGGTGCTTTATCTCGCGCACCAAGTCTATTTTAAAGCTTGCACCGTCAGGCGCAAATATATGCAGGTCGGGGTGCGCCCCCTCCTTGCACTTTCTGCAAGAAAGGCAGGAGCCGCAAGGCTTTTTATCGTCGGTGCACAGCACCGTTGCCGCGGCAAACATAGCAAAGTCAGTCTTACCTACCCCTGCTGCGCCTTCAACGATATAAGCGTTGGAGATAACGCCGCGGTTTATTTCCTCGGCAATGGCATTTTTCTCTTTTGCGTTAAATTCCAAAATGCCTACCTCCCCCCTATAATGTAAGCTTCATATTATTATATCACACGGAATTCCCTTTGTAAAGAGAAAAATAAACCCACGGTACCACTAAAAAAGACGGGAAAGGAAAAATTTTGCTTTTGGGGTTTGTCCTAAGCGCAAAAAGCGGGTGATTATCACGCTTTAAATGTAAACATTTTATTAACAAAACCGAAAAATCAAGTGGCAAAATGCACAAAAAACCCATCAATAGTGGTTTCCATAATGCGTCGGCACTATTTATGGGAATTTTAAAAATAAAAAATTTTTTCCGAAATTGTAAACTTTATGAAAGTTTTTTTCATAAAACTCTTGACAAGTATTGACTTTTCCTATATAATAGTAAACTGCACTACGAGCGCGGTTTTCCCTCAAATTGGAGTGAAAAAACACCGAAAAACAGTGGAAAATCTTGATTTTTTAAGGCTTTTTACTGCATTCGTCCTTGTGCAAAAATTGATGAAAACGGAGAGAATGGTTAAAATGATGACACCTAAAACCCTTGGCCCCAATGTAAGAATGAACTTCTCCAAAACCGAAGAAGTGTTGGAGATGCCCAATCTTATTGAGGTACAGAAGAAGTCTTTTCGTGATTTCGTTGATAAGGATATCCGCAACGTTTTAAGGGACGTTTCCCCTATGACGGATTATTCGGGCAACCTTATTATCGAGTTTGTGGATTATTCTCTTAACGACGCTCCCAAGTACACCGTTGAGGAGTGTAAGGAAAGAGACGTTAATTACGCCGTTCCTTTCAAGGTTCTCGTAAGGCTTACCAACAAGGTGACCGGCGAGGTTAAGGAACAGGAAATTTTCATGGGTGAGTTCCCCTATATGACTGAAAGCGGCACCTTCATCATCAACGGTGCAGAGCGTGTTATTGTCAGCCAGATAGTTCGTTCTCCCGGTGTTTATTTTGACATTAACGACGATAAAAACGGCAAAAAACTTTATTCCAGCACCGTTATCCCTTACAGAGGTGCTTGGCTTGAATACGAAACCGATTCCTCCGACGTTTTCTACGTTCGTATAGACAAAAACAGAAAAATTCCCATTACGGTTCTTCTCCGTGCATTCGGTCTCGGCAGTAACGAAGAGATTGAAGAGCTGTTTGGCGACGATATAAAGATAAAGGCTACTCTTGAGAAGGATTCCATGGTGGCTGAGGCGCTCAAGAACGGCACCACCCCCGTGGAAGAAGCTCTTAAAGAGATATACAAGAAGCTCCGTCCCGGTGACCCGCCTATAGTAGAAAGCGCGCAGGTGCTTCTTAACAACCTTTTCTTCGACTCCAAGAGGTACGATATATCTCCCGTTGGCAGATATAAGTTCAATAAAAAGCTTGCTCTCGGCAAGCGTATCTTGGGCACCACCCTCGTAAAGCCCGTTATCTCTCCTCTTACCGGTGAGCTTGTTTGCGAAGCAGGCGTTAAGATAGGCAGAGAAGAAGCGGAACTGATCGAAAGAAGCGGTGAGTGGAGCGTTTACGTGCTTAACGAGCATGGTGAGGAAGTGCGCGTGTTCTCCAACCGCATGGTGGATGCTTCCGCAGTTTGCCCCTTCTCCAACGAAGAGCTTGAACTGGAAGAAAAGGTAAACTTCGACGTATTCAAGGAAATCCTTGAGGAAGTAGGCGTTTCCGACCTTAAAGAGTTGAAGAGGGCGATGGCAGTTCGTATGGACGAGCTTATCCCCAACCATATAACCGTTGACGATATATACTCTTCCGTTAACTATCTGTTGGCGCTTTCCCACGGGGTAGGCACCAAGGACGATATAGACCATTTGGGCAACCGCCGCCTCAGAAGCGTTGGTGAGCTTCTCGTTAACCAGCTTCGCATAGGCTTTGCCCGCATGGACAAGATAGTTAAGGAAAAGATGACCACCCAGGATATTGACAGCGTTACCCCTCAGTCCTTGGTTAACATCAGACCTATAGTTTCCGCCATTCGTGATTTCTTCGGTTCTTCTCCTCTTTCCCAGTTTATGGACCAGACCAATCCTTTGGCAGAGCTTACACATAAGCGCCGTCTTTCCGCATTGGGCCCCGGCGGTCTTTCCAGAGACAGGGCATCCTTCGAGGCGAGAGACGTACACTACACCCATTACGGCAGAATGTGTCCCATAGAAACCCCCGAAGGCCCCAACATCGGTCTTATTTCCTACCTTGCAACCTACGCAAGAGTAAATAAGTTCGGCTTTATCGAGGCTCCTTACAGAGTTGTTAAGGACGGCAGGGTTACCAAGGACGTTGTATATATTACCGCAGACGTAGAGGACGAATACGTTGTTGCAAACGCTAACGAGGAGATAAACGAAGAGGGTTATTTCGTAAAGCCCAAGGTTGTTGCCCGTCAGCGTGAGGAAATAGTTGAGGTTGAGCCTGAGCTTATCGACCTTATGGATATATCGCCCAAGATGCTGGTTTCCGTTGCTACCGCAATGATCCCCTTCCTTGAAAACGACGATAACTCCAGAGCGCTCATGGGCTCTAACATGCAGAAGCAGGCAGTTCCTCTTATGATTACCGAGTCTCCCATAGTAGGTACCGGTATGGAGTATAAGGCGGCTTACGACAGTTGTGTTACCGTTATCTCCGACAGAAGCGGCTTTGCTGAAAAGGTTACTGCTGACGAGATCGTTGTAAGAGGCGACGACGGCAGTGCCAAGTCCTTCAGACTTACCAAGTTCAAGCGTTCCAACCAGGGCACTTGCGTAAACCAAAGACCTATAATCACCAAGGGTGACAGAGTTGAGGCAGGTCAGGTAATTGCCGACGGTATGGCTACCTCCGGCGGCGAGATCTCCTTGGGTAAGAACGTACTTATCGGCTTTATGACTTGGGAGGGCTATAACTACGAGGACGCGGTTTTAATCAACGAAAGACTGGTAAGAGATGACGTTTACACCTCTATCCATATAGAGGAGTATTACTGTGAGTCCAGAGATACCAAGTTAGGACCCGAAGAAATTACCAGAGATATTCCCAACTTGGGCGAAGACGTACTTAAAGAGCTGGACGATGAGGGTATTATCCGCATCGGCGCAGAGGTACGTGCAGGTGATATATTGGTAGGTAAGGTTACCCCCAAGGGTGAGACCGAGCTTACCGCAGAAGAAAGATTGCTGCGCGCCATCTTCGGTGAAAAGGCAAGAGAGGTCAGAGATACTTCTCTCCGTCTGCCCCACGGCGAAAGCGGCATAGTAGTTGACGTAAAGACCTTCTCCCGCGATGATTGCGACGTGCTTCAGCCCGGCGTTATCAAGGTAGTAAGAGTTTATATAGCACAGAAGCGTAAGATCTCAGTAGGCGATAAGATGGCAGGCCGTCACGGTAACAAGGGTGTCGTTTCTCGTATCCTTCCTTCCGAGGATATGCCTTTCTTGCCCGACGGTACGCCCCTTGATATAGTTCTTAACCCTCTGGGCGTTCCTTCCCGTATGAACATCGGTCAGGTGCTTGAGGTGCATTTGGGTATAGCCGCCAAGAAGCTTGGCTTCAAGGTTATGACGCCCGTATTCGACGGCGCAAACGAGCGTGACATTCAGCAGTGTCTGATGGAGGCCGGCTACGGCACCGTAACGGTTAAGGACCCTGCTACCGGCGAGGAAAAGCAGGTAGTTAACGGTAAGACCATCCTTTACGACGGCAGAACCGGCGTTCCCTTCGATAACCCCGTAACCGTTGGTTATATGTACTTCTTAAAGCTCCACCACTTGGTAGACGATAAGATCCACGCCCGTTCCACCGGTCCTTACTCTCTCGTTACCCAGCAGCCCTTGGGCGGTAAGGCTCAGTTCGGCGGTCAGCGTTTCGGTGAGATGGAAGTTTGGGCACTGGAAGCATACGGTGCGGCTTACACCTTGCAGGAGATACTTACCGTTAAGTCCGACGATATTAAGGGTAGAGTTAAGACTTACGAGGCTATCGTTAAGGGTCAGAACATTCCTACGCCCAGCGTTCCCGCGTCCTTTAAGGTAATGGTTAAGGAATTGCAGTCCTTGGGCTTGGACGTAAGAGTGCTTGACGAAAACAACGACGAGATAACCCTTAAGGATTACGGCGAAGACGAGCTTGAGGACGAGAAGAAGTTCTCTGAGACCGAGCTTGGCGCAAACGTGCTTGAGAACCCCGACGACGTTATGTACGATGACGAGGAGGGCGTTGTTGCCGACGATGACGGCGAGAACGAATCTGAAGCATACGTTTACGAAGCTAACAACGAATACAACGAATATGATGAATAAGAAAGGGGAAGCACTATGGAAAGAGTAGAAATAGATAGCATAAAAGTCGGTTTAGCGTCCCCCGAAATGATAAGATCTTGGTCTTACGGCGAGGTTAAAAAGCCTGAGACTATCAACTACCGTACTCTCAAACCCGAACGTGACGGTTTGTTCTGCGAAAAAATCTTTGGACCTACCAAGGATTGGGAATGTCACTGCGGTAAGTATAAGAGAGTGCGCTATAAGGGCAAGGTCTGCGAGAAGTGCGGCGTTGAGATAACCACAAACAAGGTTCGCCGTGAGCGTATGGGCCACGTGGAGTTAGCTGCTCCCGTTTCCCACATCTGGTACTTCCGCGCAATCCCCTCCCGCATGGGTTTGCTTTTGGACTTATCCCCCAAGCTTTTGGAAAAGGTTTTGTACTTTGCACAGTATATCGTTCTTGATCCCGGTGATACTCCGCTGGTAAAGAAGCAGATCCTTTCCGACCAACAGTACAGAGATTATTACGAAAAATATGAGAACGATTTCCGCGTAGGTATCGGTGCCGAGGCTATTAAGGAGCTGCTTGAGGAAATTAACCCCGAGGAGCTTGCGGAACAGCTTAAAGAGGAGCTCAAGGACGCGCAAGGTCAAAAGAAGCTTCGTCTTATAAAGCGACTTGAGGTTGTTGAAGCGTTCCGTATTTCCGGCAACCGTCCCGAATGGATGGTTCTTGAAGCGTTACCCGTTATTCCTCCCGAAATCCGTCCCATGGTTCAGTTGGACGGCGGCAGATTTGCTACCAGCGACCTTAACGACCTTTACAGAAGAGTTATTAACCGTAATAACCGTCTCAGAAAGCTTATCGAGCTGGAAGCACCGGATATAATTATCCGTAACGAGAAGCGTATGCTTCAGGAAGCGGTTGACGCACTTATCGATAACGGCAGACGCGGCAGACCCGTTACAGGCCCCAACAACCGTCCTCTTAAATCTCTTTCCGAGATGCTCAGAGGTAAGCAGGGTAGATTCAGACAGAACCTCCTTGGTAAGCGTGTTGACTATTCCGGCCGTTCCGTTATCGTTGTAGGCCCCGAACTGAAGATATATCAGTGCGGTCTGCCTAAAGAAATGGCTTTAGAGCTGTTTAAACCCTTCGTTATGAAGAACCTCGTTGCCGCAGGTAAGGCAACTAACATAAAGGATGCAAAGAAGAAGGTTGAGCGTGCAACCCCCGAAGTTTGGGATGCTATCGACGTGGTTATCAAGGAACACCCCGTTCTTCTCAACCGTGCACCCACGTTGCACAGACTTTCCATCCAGGCGTTCGAGCCCGTGCTCGTAGAGGGCAGAGCAATCAAGCTCCATCCTCTGGTATGTACCGCATTTAACGCTGACTTCGACGGCGACCAGATGCCCGTACACGTTCCCCTTTCCGCAGAAGCACAGGCAGAGGCAAGGTTCCTTATGCTTTCCGCTAACAACCTGTTGAAGCCCGTTAACGGTCGTGCAGTTACCGTTCCTTCTCAGGACATGGTACTCGGCTCCTTCTATCTCACCATGGATAAAGAAGGCGAACCCGGCGGTTTGGACGAAAGCGA
Organism: Clostridia bacterium; assembly: GCA_017397805.1. Classification (GTDB taxonomy): domain Bacteria; phylum Bacillota; class Clostridia; order Oscillospirales; family CAG-382; genus SIG636. The sequence continues at coordinate 34,338 of JAFQHW010000074.1, forward strand.
TCCCTCCAAGGGTTGTTACCGCAATCTTGACGAAGCCGTTATGGCTTACGAAAACGGCCTTTTAGGTCTTCACGCCAAGATTAAGGTTAGAGTGGAGAGAGAAATTAACGGTAAGATGGTAGAGGGCACGGTTTGCTCTACCTTGGGCAGATTCATCTTCAACAGCTATATCCCTCAGGATTTAGGCTTCGTTGACAGAAGTAAGAAGGAAAACGCCCTTGTTCTTGAAGTTGATTTCGTATGTACAAACAACGAGCTGGCACAGATAATCGACCGTTGCATAAGAGTACACGGCAACGTTATCACCTGCGAAATGCTCGACAAGATGAAGGCAAACGGATTTAAGTACTCCACCAAGGGTGCTATCACCATTTCCGTTTACGATATGACTATCCCCCCCAAGAAGCAGGATTTGCTCAAAGCCGCAGAAGAAAAGGTTGACGTTATCACCGAGTACTTCCGTCAGGGTATGCTTTCCGACGAGGAAAGAAGCCGCAGAGTGGTTTCCGTTTGGGAGGACTGCACCAAGCAGGTTGCTACCGAGCTTCAGAAGAACCTTGACCGTTACAACCCCTTGAACATGATGGCTGTTTCCGGTGCGAGAGGTTCCATAAAGCAGATAAGACAGCTTGCGGGTATGCGTGGTCTGATGTTCGCCGCCACAGGTAAGACGATAGAAATGCCTATTAAGTCTAACTTCCGTGAAGGCATGACCATCCTGGAATACTTTACCGCTGCCCGTGGTGCAAGAAAGGGCCTTGCGGATACCGCATTGCGTACGGCAGACTCCGGTTACCTTACCAGAAGACTTGTTGACGTAGCTCAGGACGTTATCGTTCGTGAGGAGAACTGCGGCGACACCAGAGGTATGGTAGTTCGTAAGATAGTTGATATTATGCCCGGCGGTAAGGAAGAGGTTATTGAGCCTTTTGCAGACCGTTTGCTTGGCAGATATACCATAGGCAACGTAGTTAACCCTCAGACCGGCGAGGTTATCGTAGAGCACGATACTATGATAAACGACGCGCAGGTTAAGGCTATAATAGAGGCAGGTATCGAAGAAGTTTGCGTTCGCAGTGCTATCAACTGCCGCGCTAAACACGGTGTTTGCGTTCACTGCTACGGTGCTGACCTTGCTTCCGGCAAGCCCGTAAGCATAGGCGAGTCCGTTGGTATCATCGCGGCTCAGTCCATAGGTGAGCCCGGTACACAGCTTACCATGAGAACCTTCCACAGCGGCGGCGTTGCCGGCAGCGATATTACTCAGGGTCTTCCCAGAGTTGAGGAAATCTTCGAAGCACGCAAGCCCAAGGTGGCAGCGTTGCTTGCAGAGTTTGACGGTACGGTTACCACAGAGGAAACCAAGAAGGGTCGTCAGGTTCATATGGTAGACAGCGAAACGGGCGAGGAAAGAGTTGTTCCCGTTTCCCTTAAGTCCAAGCTTATAGTGGAAGAGGGCGCTACCGTTAAGAAGTGTCAGAAGCTTACCGACGGTACGGAAACTCCCGCAGATATTCTCCGCATCTCCGGCCTTGACGCGGTTTACGAATATATAATTAAGGAAATCCAGCGTGTTTACCGTTTGCAGGCGGTTGAAATTAACGATAAGCATATCGAAATCATCGCCCGTCAGATGACACGCAAGATAAGAGTAGAGCAAGCAGGCGATACCAATATGCTTGTGGGCAGTGCAGTGGACGTTAACGAGTTTAACACCGCAAACGAAGAGATTCGCGCCCGCAACGAAGCAGGCGAAGCAGTTCCTCTTATGGAGGCTGTGGGCACACCCATGCTATTGGGTATCACCAAGGCTTCTCTGTCCACCGAGTCCTTCCTTTCCGCCGCTTCCTTCCAGGAAACCACAAAGGTTCTTACGGAAGCCGCTATCAAGGGCAAGGTTGACCCGCTTATCGGTCTTAAAGAGAACGTTATTATCGGTAAGCTTATCCCCGCAGGTACGGGTATGCAACGCTACAGAGATCTGGATATCCGCGTTGGTGAGCATGAAAGCTACAACGAGATGTTCGCAGAAGAAATAGAAGCTGTAGCAGAGTAAAGTTCGGCTTTGGGTCCCATGGACTTCAAAAGTCCGTGGGACTATAGCATAAAAAATTTAAGAAAGGAGAAAAGACACGTGCCTACATTTAATCAGCTTGTAAGACATGGCAGACAAATGGCTACCTACAAGTCCAAGAGCCCCGCTTTGCAGAAGGGCGTTAACCTTTTGAAGAAAAAGGCTACCGATCAACCCTCCCCTCAAAAGAGAGGCGTTTGCACAAAGGTTGCTATTAAGACCCCTAAGAAGCCTAACTCCGCACAGAGAAAGATCGCAAGAGTTAGACTTACCAACGGTATGGAAGTTACTTCTTACATCCCCGGCATCGGTCACAACTTGCAGGAGCACTCTGTAGTTCTTATCAGAGGCGGCAGAGTTAAGGACCTCCCCGGTGTTCGTTACCACATCATTCGCGGTAAGCTCGATACCCAGGGCGTTGCTAACAGAAATCAGGCTCGCTCCAAGTACGGTGCAAAGAGACCTAAGAAAAAGTAATTCCAAGCTAAGTTGATTCGGAAAACAAACAGTTTGTGCTTTTTAAAGTGCAATATCATATATATTTGATTTTGCCTTGAGGGAGCCTTACGGATTAGTTCCGAGTACCTATGATTTCATTTTAAAATTTATGAAGGAGGGAAGTACAGTGCCCAGAAGAGTGCATGGTTTCAAAAGGGACGTTTTACCCGACCCTATGTACAATTCCACTTTGGTAACTAAGCTTACCAATCAGATTATGTATGACGGTAAAAAGGGTGTTGCTCAGAAAATAGTATATGATGCATTTGCAATGGTTGAAGCAAAGACCGGCGCTAACGCACTTGAGCAGTTCCAGAAAGCCCTTGAAAACATTATGCCTAACCTTGAGGTTAAATCTGTCCGCAGAGGCGGCTCTAACTACCAGGTTCCTATGGAAGTAAGAGCTGAAAGACGCCAAACTCTCGGTCTCAGATGGCTTGTAAATTATGCAAGAACCAGAAGTGACAGAAAGATGTATGAGCGCCTCGCAAACGAGATTATCGACGCTACTAATAACTTGGGCGGCGCCGTTAAGAAGAAGGACGATACCCATAGAATGGCAGAAGCTAACAAGGCGTTTGCTCACTATAAGTGGTAAACTAAGTAACAGTTATAGAAAAAACAGGAGAATTGTATGGCAACTTATCAGCTTGATAATATGCGTAACATCGGTATAATGGCGCATATCGACGCAGGCAAAACTACGACTACAGAGCGTATCCTTTATTACACAGGCAAGACCCACAAGTTGGGAGAAACCCACGAGGGTGCCGCAACCATGGACTGGATGGAGCAGGAGCAGGAACGTGGTATTACCATCACTTCCGCTGCTACTACCTGTTATTGGAAGGGGTACCGCATTAATATTATCGATACTCCCGGCCACGTGGACTTTACGGCAGAAGTTGAACGCTCGCTCAGAGTGCTTGACGGCGCAGTAACGGTATTCTGTGCAAAGGGCGGCGTTGAACCTCAGTCGGAAACAGTCTGGCATCAGGCTGACAAGTACAAGGTTCCCCGAATGGCATACGTAAACAAGATGGATATAACCGGCGCTGACTTTTACCGCGTGGTTGATATGATGCATGAGAGATTGCGTGCAAACGCAATCCCTATGCAGCTTCCCATCGGTGCGGAAAGCGATTTTAAAGGTCTTATCGACTTGCTTACCATGACCGCATATATATACAGAAACGAGGACGGCACAGACGTCCTTGAAACGGAAGTTCCCGAAGATATGAAGGCTAAGGCTGAGGAGTACAGAGCCTCTTTGGTCGAAAAGGTTTCCGAATTTGACGAAGACCTTGTGGTTAAGTATCTTGAGGAAGAGGAAATAACCGTTGACGAGCTGAAGAAGGTTATCCGCAAGGCTACCATCGAAAACAAGATGGTTCCCGTATTTTGCGGTACCTCTTACAGGAACAGAGGCGTTCAGAAGCTGCTTGACGCAGTTTTGGACTATATGCCTTCCCCCGTTGATATCGAGAACATCAAAGGTGTTAACCCCGATACCGATGAAGAGGAAGAACGTCCTACCGACAGAAATCAGCCTTTTTCCGCTTTGGCTTTCAAGATTATGGCAGACCCCTTCGTTGGTAAGATAGCTTTCGTAAGAGTATATTCCGGCTCTATAAAGACCGGCTCCGTTGTTTATAACGCAGTTAAGGGCGGCAGAGAGCGTATGGGACGTATCCTTATGATGCATGCTAACCACAGAGAGGACGTTGATGAGATCTCCGCAGGCGAAATCGCGGCAGTAGTTGGTCTTAAAAACACCACCACCGGTGATACTCTTTGCGACGAGAAGCATCCCATAGTTCTTGAGTCTATGGTGTTCCCCGAACCCGTTATCAGAGTAGCTATCGAGCCTAAGACCAAGGCAGGTCAGGAAAAGATGGGCATCGCCCTTTCCAGACTGGCTGAGGAGGACCCCACCTTCCGTACCTATACCGATGCGGAAACGGGCCAGACTATTATTGCAGGTATGGGCGAGCTACACCTTGAAATAATTGTTGACAGACTAATGCGTGAGTTCCGTGTGGAAGCTAACGTGGGTAAACCTCAGGTTAGCTACCGCGAAGCTATCCGTAAAGCCGCTGACGCTGACGAAAAGTTTGTTCGTCAAAGCGGCGGTAAGGGTCAGTACGGTCACGTTAAGCTCACCCTTGAACCGGGTGAAGCAGGCAGCGGCTTTGAATTTGTGGACAAGACCGTTGGCGGCGCTATTCCCAAGGAATATATGGGCGCCGTTAAGAGCGGTATCGAAAGCGCAATGCAAAGCGGTATCCTTGCAGGCTATAACGTAGTTGACGTTAAGGCAACCGTTACCGACGGTTCCTACCACGAGGTAGACTCTTCCGAAATGGCGTTCAAGATAGCAGGTTCTATGGCGTTCAAGGCTGCTATGAAGAAGGCAGACCCCACGTTGACCGAGCCTATTATGAAGGTCGTTGTTATTACACCTGAGGAATACTTAGGTTCCGTAATCGGCGATATAACCACGCGCAGAGGCGCTATACAGGAGATGGTGGCACTTACGGGTGCTCAGCAGATCACTGCACACGTTCCCCTGTCCGAAATGTTCGGTTATGCAACTGATATGCGTTCCATGACCCAGGGCAGAGGTAACTACTCTATGGAGCCCAGCCATTACGCAGAGGTTCCCAAGTCTGTAATGGATGCAATTATAAAGGGCAAAGAAGCGTAAGCTTTTTTGAAAAAAACCAAGTATTTACAAAAAACCCTTGACAATAAGGGAAAAATTGTTTATTATTAAAATAAGTATTAATGTGAATTCAGGAGGAAATTTTAATGGCAAAGGCAAAATTTGAAAGAACCAAGCCCCATGTCAATATAGGCACTATCGGCCACGTTGACCACGGCAAGACCACTCTTACAGCTGCTATAACTAAGACTCTTTCTCTCGGTAACGCGAATATCGAGTTCTTGGCATATGACCAGATCGATAACGCTCCCGAAGAAAAGGCAAGAGGTATTACGATCAATACCAGACACGTTGAATACGAAACTGCCAGCAGACACTATGCACACGTTGACTGCCCCGGCCACGCTGACTACGTTAAGA
>JAFQHW010000075.1 GCA_017397805.1 Clostridia bacterium
CCGCTAAGCATTTAGCGTACAGTTCTGCAATGGATTATTTCTTTGAAGTATCCATGGGTGCTATTATCATCGCCGTTATCGGCGGTGGCGCACTTACTACTATGGGCGGTATACTTTGCAAAAAGAAGTAAGCACTTCCCCATTTCACGCACTAAAACGTGCGATAAAAGCTAAATTTACACCCCAAGAAGTCGGCAGACTTCTTGGGGACCCCGATAACAAGTTGGACACATCATTATGTAATGTATTTACATGATGTGTCCAATTTTTTGTTCTAAATATTGACAATACACAAACTTTGTGATATACTATAAAAGCCAAACAAACTTAATATATACAGACGTGGGATATTTTTGCTTATTTAGGGATATCTCTGTCCTTTGTTGCACAAGTTATAAATAACTTAATTTGCAAAATGCAAATTCCGTTTATGTATAGCTTGTGGTATTCCGCTTCTGTATATAGTTTGTTTGGCGACAATCGGAGTTTGTGTTTTTATGCGCTGACTTCGGTTGGCGCATTTTTTGTTTTATATTTTTATTCAAGGAGAGAAGACTATGAGAAAACTGTTTATCATTATCCTTTCCCTGCTAATCGCCCTTGGTACGTTAAGCATTCCCGCTATAGCATCAACCGAAGCAAGTGATGTCACAGAATATGGCCTTAAATGGGAGTTAGATACGCATGGAACGCTTACTATAAGTGGCAATGGTGATATTGGAAACTTTTTTTTAACTTCCTCAAGTCATTGGCTTTTATACAAGGATGATATAGTTAATGTTGTTTTAGAAGAAGGTATTACAAGAATTGGTGATTTCGCATTTTATGGTTGTACCTCACTCGTTAACATATCTATTCCAACCACTATAATTAGCATTGGTAGGGACATACTTTACAATACTGTCCTTTATAATGATTCAAATAACTGGGTTAGTGGTGTTCTATACATCGATGATTATCTCATAGCTACAAATAGTAATATCGAACCAAACTATGTTATTAAATCTGGAATCAAAGTTATAGCTGATTATGCTTTTAACTTTTGTGAAGAAATAACGAATGTTATTATTCCTAACAGTGTAAATTTAATTGGTAATTATGCGTTTAATAGTTGTAGCAACTTAATAAATATAACAGTTGGTAACGGAGTTTCAAAAATCGGTGATAATGCATTTAACGAATGCATGTCACTTATTAACATAGATGTGGATAATAACAACCAATACTTTTGTTCTGAAAATGGTGTTTTATTTAACAAAGATAAAAATGTACTAATTTATTATCCAACTGGCAAAAAAGATACTTCTTATACCGTTCCAAATACAGTTGTAAATATTAATGACAACGCATTCAAATGGTGTTCTGATCTTACAAGCATAACTATGCCTAATAGTATTAAAAGCATTGGCACACACGCATTCTACGATACAGGATACTATAACGATGAAAAAAATTGGGATGATGGTGTTTTATATATTGGTAACTATCTGATAAAAGCTAATAATACCAACGATGTATATAAAGTCAAATCCGAAACCATAGTTGTTGCTGATTATGCATTTCATATGTGCGATTCTCTAATTAGTATAATTTTCCCAAATGACGGATGCCTTGAAATTATAGGAAAATATGCATTTGCAAACTGCAACTCCATTACAAGTGTTACCATTCCTGAAAGTGTTACCAAAATTGAAGAAAATGCTTTTAGTGGGTGCAACAAAATTAATACAATTACAATCGGGACTGGTGTCAAAACTATTGGAGATAATGCTTTTCAATCTAGCGTTTTTCCATTTCCGTCCATACACTACACAGGCTCATTATTACAATGGCGACAAATAGAAATCGGCACTGGCAATAATCCAATTAAATACGGTAGTATGAATTATATGTCTGAAGTTATAAACGGAACATGGGGAAATCTTGACTGGGAACTCGATAACGAAGGTACTCTCATCATAAGCGGTGAGGGCGATATGCTTGCATTTAGTACTACTGTTCAGAGCGCATTTAGTACTTACCACATCACGGAATTAAACTCTGATTCTTATGCTTATACTGACACAGGCTGGTTTGAATATAGCGAACATATTTCTAAGGTTATTATAAAAGAAGGCGTTACTTCCATTGCCGAAGGCGCTTTTTGTGGTTGCGACAACCTTAAAAGTGTAACTATACCCGTAAGCGTTAAACAAATATCCTCCTCTGTTTTCACAGAAAGCGAAAATCTTCTGGAAATTGTTTTTTTAGGCAGTAAATCAGAGTGGGAGCAGATAAGCGAAAATATAAAATTTTCCGACAAGGTAAAAATCACCTACCATGTTTTCCTTGGAGATGCAAATAGGGACGGATATGTTGATAACCTTGATGCGGCTGTGGTGCTAAAATACGATGCCGGCATTATCAATAGCATAGACGAGAGCACGGCTGACGTTAATAATGATGGTTCAGCAGATAACCTTGATGCCGCAATAATTCTCAAATACGACGCTGGGCTTATCGAAAGCTTTTAAAGATTATAAAACACAAAACTTTATCTCCCCTCTCGGGCAGAGAGGGGATTTTTCTTTGCCCTCTCCGAGTGGCGGAAAGTTTTTGAAAAAGTTTTTTCAAAAATATTTTTACATGCACAGCCCTGTGCGCTTCAAACAAAACCGGCGTGATATACTTTACTCACAAACCGAGGGAACAAGACCAAAGGCAAAACTAAAATACGTTATTTAAAAAGGAGACCATCCGCCGTAAAAAACAGCACCATCATTATCCACAAGAACCGCACCACGGCTCAGACAAAAAACGACGATATTGTACAAAATGATTGACAAACCACCATCAATGTGATATAATAAAAGAGGTATGTACGTATATACCAAATTTAATTAAAAATTTGGAGGAATTTTAGTTATGAAGAAAATCATCGGCATCATCAGCTTGATCGCTCTCGTAGCGATGTTACTTATCTCTTGCGGCGAAACTTTTGTTTGCGGTATGTGCGACCAAGAGAAGACCGGCAAAAAGCATACTGAAGAAATTTTTGGCGAAGAACTTACCATTTGTGACGATTGTTACGAAGGCTTAAAAGCCCTTGGCGATTTGGCAGGCTAATTCTCAAGTTACATAACAATTTAAAGGCTCTGCACACCTTATGCAGAGCCTTTAAATATGTTCTTAAAAATTATTGCCTTAATTTAGTAACGCTTGCAGTTTTAATATTGACAACAGCGGCACAAAATGCTATACTTTGGCTAGGATATTAAGGAGAAAAGGAGTAAGAGTATGAAAAAATTTCTTTGTGCATTGTTAGCTCTTCTTATGGTTGCTGCATGCTTCGCGGCTTGCGGCGGCGATAAAGAGGGCGACGATTCCACAACAGGCGACAACAGCTCCCAAGGCGGCGTTATTTCCGGCAACGTTAACGAAAACGAATCCGAAGGCGGCAGTGACGTTATATATCACGACATGCTTGACGAGGCTGTTGATATGGGCGGTCGCGAGTTTTACATTCTTCAGCGTTGGTTCGGCTACGGTAAGCCTTCCATCGACTTCCAGGGTGAAGTTATTTGGGAAGACACCGAAGACGGCACCATGACTAACATCAACGTGGCAAAAAAGAAGGTGCTTGAAGAGGTTCAGAAAGAATACAACTGCACCATCATCGGTGAAATGAGCACCGATACCCCCGGTGATATACGCACCATGCTCAACAACGACATAATCGGCGGTACGGCTAAGTATGACTTCTGCTTTGAGTCTTACTATTACTACTACGCATTCGTAGAGGACGGTCTTCTCGTTAACTTGCACGACTTGGGCATTGACTTTGAGAAGCCTTGGTGGGACCAGAACGCAGTAGAGGATCTTTCTATCTGCAACGAGCTGTACTATGCTATGGGTGACATCAATACCTACGACAACGACGGTACCTTCGTTATTCTCTTTAACAAGAGCCTTTACGAAGAGAACGGCGGCAACCCTCAGGAACTTTACGACATGGCAAAGAACGGCGAATGGACCTTTGAAGAATTCAAGAATATAATCACCGGCTTCGGTCACGACTCTGTGGCTGACGGTGTAAGAGATGAATTCGACACTTACGGTTTGCTTACCGAAACCACCGCTATTTATAACCACTTCCTTGCAAGCGGCAACAAGATAGTTGATAAGAATTTGGCTGACGAGCCCGTGTTTGACCTTCCTACCGGTGAAGGCTATTCTGCACTCACCGACGCGGTTGAGCTTTACCTCAACTCCAATGACGTTCTCGTTACCGACCTGCCCGTATATCTTGACAAGTACGGCGGAACCGGCGACGGTTACTACGAACCCGTATGTAACGCATTCAAAGAAGGCAGAGGCTTGTTCTTTATGTGCGCGCTTATACACCTTCCCTTCTTTAGAGATATGGAAGATGACTTCGGCTTCCTTCCCATTCCCAAGTATAACGCCGCAGACGACAGATATTATCACAACATGGGTGCACACACCGCCAGCGTATTGTTCGTTCCCAAGGGTGCGAACTCTGACGGCGAAAAGGGTCAGCAGATGGGTATAATCCTTGACGCGCTCGGTGCATACAGCAAGGATTATTTGACTCCTGAGTACTACGAGAAGCAACTTAAGAGATCCGATGCACAGGATCCCGATTCCGCTGAGATTCTTGATATCGTATTCGGTTCCCGCGTGTTTGACTTAGGTCAGGTATTCGGCAGCAAATGGAACACCATGAGCCTTGTTGAAAAGCTTGACGTTAACATTCAGTCTCGCGTTGACGGTCAGAAGGACCTTATCGAGATGAATATCCAGATAACCGTTGATAAGGTTAAGGCAAACTCCGCAAAATAATAAACTCACTTTACTCCCCTCTCATTAGCAGAGGGGAGCTTTTTGTTGACAAGAAAACTTTATGATGGTATAATAAAAACAAGAAAAATTGAGGAGAATTTAATATGAAACGTTTTAAGAAAGCTTTGGCGCTTATTCTTTCTTCTGCGCTTTTGGCTTCTGCATTCACCGCTTGCGGTAAGGATGAAAAAGCTGAAAGCACCGGCAAGGGCGAAGAAAGCAGTGAAATTATTGTTTCCGCAGAAGACAGCGGCGAAAACGAGCAATCGTTAATTGCAAGGCCGCCAAAACCCGATAGACCACACCGTCCAGACAGACCGCCCAGACCCGATACCTCCGGTGACCCGGAAGAGCCTATGCCGCCGGAAACATCGGTTGATTGGGAAAGACCCAACGGACTTGTTCAGCTTCCCTTGGACGAGCACGTAAGGGCGTCGGAAATTGACAGCTATTTTGACGATTCGTTGTTTATCGGATACTCCATAATGATGCACTTCGGCAGATACGTTGGAGAATGGCGTGACTCCGTTGACGAAAGCATACTCGGCACCGCACAGTTTTGCGCGGGTGTAAGCGTAGGATTTACCGTTGACCGCACGCAAACTCCCGATATGCCCGAAAATTCACTGCCCCTTTACCAAGGCAAGGCTTATAATTTTGCGGATCTGCCCGCGGCAACGGATGCGAAGGCATTATATATAGGACTTTCCGCTTATAGCTGTTTGAAGAGAGCTCCCGATGATGCTACCTGCGTTTTGACGGCTTACAATGAAGCCGTTATGGGTATCGAGCGCATAAGAGAAAAGAATCCCGATCTTCCCATAGTTATTCTTTCGGGCACCTATAATACTGAAATTTACGAAGGGCTGACAAGAGAAAGATGCAGTAACGCCCAAGTACTTGAATACAACAACCTGGTTTTGGATTACTGCACCGAGAACGGCATTGATTTTATTGACGTTTCCACCATACTTACCGACGAAAACGGACTTCTTAACGAAGACTTTGCCAACGACGGTGAGTATCACATGGTAAAGAACGTATATTATATCTGGATAGAATTGCTCAGAGATTACGCAAAGCAAAAGCAAGAAGGCACTTGGGCCAACCCTACGGATATGCCCAACCTTCCTGCATTTTAGTGAGTTAAGACTGCAAAAAGGACACGTTTACCGTGTCCTTTGACTTTTATGAGCTACAATTCTATAATATCTCCCGTGGAGATATAATGTAAATTATGTGGCATAAGCTTTTTCAGATACTCATACTGCTCTACCCCCGTACAATGACAGGTATAAAAATCGGCATTAAGAGAATCAAGCTCCGCGGCGACGGCATCAAGCAACTTTGATTCTTCACCGCAAGCAGGTATTTTGCTTAGATGGAAGCCGCCCACAAACACGCTTGGCTTTAAGGTCTTTGCAATATTAACAACACCTTTGTGGGCGCAACCGCTGAACGCATATCTTTTCCCGTTTTCCTCTATAACCAAATACTGCTCGTGATAGAATTTATCGGGATGCTTCATCCCTTCGGTTTCCTCCGTAAGACCTGCGCTGTCAATGCTATCCTCGGATATGGCGCGGTTAAGGCTTATAAGACTTATAGATTCGTCTATAAACACATCTTCGGCTCTCGGCATTATCAAACGGTCGATTTCCAAAAGCGACTTATCCAAGCCGATATATTTACCGTCAGCGTTGTAATAATCCCCGAAAGCATTGGGACTTACGTAAACCGCCGCCTTGGAATTAAGACTTAAAAAATGCAAAAGTCCGCCACCGTGATCGTAATGCCCGTGAGATAGCACCGCAAGATCCACGTCTCTTAAATCCACGCCCAAAATTTTTGCATTGTCTGCAAAAAGGGTGCTCTGCCCCATATCGAAAAGTATCTTCTTTCCGTTTGTTTCTATATACAGCGACAGTCCGTGTTCGCCGCTCAAAACGGGACGGGCAGAGGTATTTTCCGCAAGTACGGTTATTTTCATCGTTACACCACCTTTTAAAGTATGATACCACATAAATTTTGGATTTGCAACTTTGTCGAATTTTGTAAGCAAGTTTTTCTTGACAAATTTTGTCAAATGTTATATAATTATGTCAACGAAAGGAGCTATGCTATGAAACAGATTATAAGACAAATCGATGAAACCGGTCGTATAGTTGTACCTAAGCCTTTTAGAGAAATATTGGGTGTTAAGCTTAAGGACAATTTGGTTATGTCTTTGGGCGAAAACGAAATTATACTTAGAAAAGCTGGAACGGAATGCAGTCTTTGCGGCGGCGAAGGCATTTTTGAATACAGAGGCATTTTACTTTGCAAAAACTGCGCTGACGATATTGCCACAAGAGCAAATGACTAATATATAATGGGGGCTCTCCGAATCGGAAAGCCCCTTAAATTTAGCAATTCTACTTTTTAAGTTCTGCGATTTTTGCGATGGAAAGCACGAATATCTCCACGCTCTTTTCAAACTCTGCCACGCTTAGATACTCGTCGCGGTCGTGTGCTTTACCCCTGCCCTCTCCCAAAAGTCCGCGATGCTCGGCAATGGTACTGCCGAATGCCACCGTGTTAGGGAAGCTTCTTGCATAGGTGCCGCCGCCCATGGTATAGGGGTTACTGGCTTTTCCCGTAACGAGGGCGCAAGCCTCGGTCAGAGCCACTATCTCAGCCTTATCGGGACTGAAGCAATAGCCGTTGGAATGGGTATCTTTTATCAACGTGCCGCCGTAGCTTGCCGCAACCGCCGTGACTTTTTCTTTTATCTCCGACCAACTGCCCGACCTTGGGAAGCGTATATTGAAATTCTGTACCAGCGCACCGTCCACGGTTTTAAGCAATCCGCCCACGCAGGTGAGATACCCCATAAGCTCGTCGCTTTCCGCTATATTAAGCTTGTTCCCCAAATACTCGCCGCAAGCTTCAGCCATAAAGCTAAGGCTTTGTTTTTCGCTGTCGTTCAAGGCAATGTTATCAAGCAGATACGAAGCGAGGAGTGCAATAGCGCTTTCACCCTCTTCGGGTTGTGCGGCGTGCGCGGTTTTACCCATGGCGGTAATTTTTGCCTTACCGTCAAAATATTCAACACTTACGTTATCGGCAGTCTTTAGGCTGTCTTTTTTTATATTCTTAACTATTGCATATGCCTTGCCCGCAACGGCGTTGGTTACCGTACCGCCTTCCATATGCTCAATATTTTCAAGCACTGCGGAAAGCTTTATATCAAGCTTGCCTATGCCCTTTTCACCGGTACATACGGGAAACTCACTGTCGGGCGTGAAAGAAAAGAAGGGTGCTTTATGGCTCTTCAAAAAATAAGGCAAGTCGTTCATGCCCCGCTCCTCGTCACCGCCCATTAAAAGGCGCAGTGCAAACGGAAGCTTTATGCCCTTGTCCTTAAAAAAGCGCAAAGCGTATAAACCCGCAACCGCAGGTCCTTTATCGTCCTCGGTTCCTCTGCCTATGAGAAGCTCGTTCTCCACTGTCAGCTTATAGGGCGGATAAGTCCAACCGTCCCCTGCGGGAACCACGTCCAAATGAGCGATTATGCCCATTTCTTCCTGACCTTCTCCGTAAACAAGGCTTGCGCAGTAATAATCGTGATTCTCGGTTTTAAAGCCGTAGCCGTTGCCTATCTCGATCATTTTATCCAAAGCTTCTGCGCTTGCCTTGCCGAAAACGTACTTACCGTCAGGGGCGGTGCCTACGCTTTCAATTTCTATAAGACTGCCTAAGTCGGCAATATACTCTTCTCTTTTGGACTTTATATATTCTTCAACTTCTTTAAGCAATACTTTTTGATCCATAAGTATCTCCTATTGTAAATATCTTTTACCCTAATTAAACTATGTGTTTAAATGCGGTTATATACCGCAAAATCAAGCGTTCTTTGCCGTCTTCTCAATAGCCTCAAGCGCTTCTTCAAGCACGCGCTTGGTATGGTCAAGTCCTACGCAAATCTGCTGACTTTTTTGCTTTAATATATCGGCGGCGCGCAATGCCGCTGCGGCATTTTCCCTTGCCTTTGCGGAAATAGCCGCCACGCTCAGCTCCGCCTTCTGTGCCGCTTCCGTTTCTGCCTTAGTCCTCAAATTCTCTGCTTCGGCAATTATAAGGGCAGACTGCTGTTCCGCAAACAAAAGCTTTTCGCCCATTCTCGCACAAAGCTCCTCGTACTTGGCGCTTTGCTCCTTCTCCTTGCTCTGTGTATCGGCAAGGGTTGCTTCAAGCTCTGCAATCTTGCTTTTATAGTTTACTTCAAGCCCTTCTTTTTCGTTCATAAGAGACTTGATGGCATAATCCTTTTCCCTTATGGCACGCTCATGGTCAAACATAAGCTGTTCTATAAAGCGCTGTACCTCTTCTTTATTATAACCTTTTTTCGCTTCGGTGAAAACAACGTTTACTGCCATATACAGTCCTCCGAAAATAATTTATCATAAAACTTCGACTTTATTCTACCAAGTTTTCACTCTTATTTCAAGAGTTTTTTTATTTTTTTTGATTTTTGCCCAAGTCCTCGCATATAATCCCTTGAAAGGTCGGGTGAAGCGTAATGACGGTAAGCGGAATAAGAGATATTTTATGGGGTGCACCCACCTTGATTTTGCTTATCGGATTCGGCTTGTATTTTACGCTTAGGCTTGGTTTTTGGAGACCCGCAAGGATAGCTGAAGCCTTCAGGCTTACCTTCTTCGGTAAAAGCAAAAAAAGCGGTGGCGGAAACCTTTCCTCACTGTCGGCGTTAGCTACCGCCTTGGGAGGTACCGTTGGCGTAGGGAGCATAAACGGTGTGGCGCTGTCCATAAGCTTGGGCGGTGCCGGCAGTATTTTTTGGATGTGGATATGTTCGTTTTTGGGGTTTGGACTTAAATATGCGGAAGTAGTCTTAGCTCACAACCACAGAAAGCACACAAGCCGCGGCTTTGCGGGCGGTGCTATGTACTGTCTTAAAGATTTGGGGTATAAAAAGACAGCCTTTGTTTTTGCCTTAATTTGCCTTATTTCTGCATTTGCGGGAGGAAGTGTAGTACAGGCGGGTGCCGTTTCGGATATTATGAAGCCGATTATACGCTCCGACTTGATGCGGGCGGTTTTAATTGGACTTATTACATATATGGTAATAGGCGGCGGAAGGATTCGCATCGCTAAATTCAACACCTTTGCTTTGCCGTTGGTTTCCGGATTATTCATCGTCGCATCCTTGGGTGTTATAGTATCCTACGGCAAATACTTACCCGAAGTATTCGGGCAAATATTCGGCGAGGCATTTGGGTTAAGACAAGCGGCGGGCGGGATAAGCGGTGCCGCCATGATACGCGTAGGATGCGTACGCGGTACGTTCAGTCACGAGGCAGGCATGGGGTCGTCTCCTATTTCATACTGCGCGTCCAACGAAGACGATTCGCACGTACAAGGCTTGTGGGGAGTTACAGAGGTGTTTATCGACAGCTTCGTGGTAAGCACGCTTACCGCTTTGACCTTGCTTTGCACCAAGCATTCCACACCCGCAGAGGTGTTTGAAATTTGCTACGGCAAGATCGGTGAAGTTCTTTACTACCCCGCTTTGGGCATTTTTGCCTTTGCCGCCATTATAAGCTGGTGCTTTTACGGCGAAGAAGCTTTAGCGTATATTTCGAAAAACGAAAGCGGATATAAGCATTTATTTAGGCTGTTGGTAGTTTTAGGGGCTATGGGCGGAGCTATGCTTAAAGAGGAGTCTGCTTTTGCCATAGCCGATATTTTGGGCGTACTTATGATGTTTATAAACCTATTCTTATTATACAAAACAAGGAGTGATATTTTTGCATTGGCAAAACAAAAGCGCGGTTGAGGTGTTAAGGGAGCTTGGAACGGGTAAAGACGGTCTAACCGAAAAGGAAGCCGCAAAGCGAATTGCCGAAGGGAAGGTAAACGTTATGAGGCATGCCAAGCCGCCTTCCATATTAAAACGATTCTTAGCACAGTTATCGGACAAAATGATAATAATTTTGCTGATAGCGGCGGCAATATCCTTCACCGTTGCCACCGTTACGGGTGAGAGCAGTATAGACAGTCTTATTATCCTGCTTATCGTTTTGATGAATGGAGCGATGGGTGTAATTCAGGAAAGCAGAGCCGAAAAAGCCATAGAGGCTTTAAAGGCGTTATCTTCACCCGTGTGCAAGGTTATACGCGACGGCAAAAAGATAGAAATCCCCGCGTCGTCCGTTACCGTAGGGGATTTGGTTATTATTAACAAGGGGGACTATATCCCTGCCGACGGCAGACTTATAGAAAGCGAAGGCCTTAGCGTAAACGAATCAGTTTTAACGGGTGAATCTGAAAGCGCAGACAAAAACGCAAGCGTTAAATTGCCTATAGACACGCATATAGCGGAAATGAGCAATATGGTTTTTTCCTCCACGGCGGTTATGGGCGGACACGGTAGCTTCGTTGTGACCGCGGTGGGTGAGGATACCTGCGTAGGAAAGATAGCGGGTATGCTTTCCGACACCGACAGAGAACCTACCCCCTTGCAAAAACGGCTTGAAAAAACGGGAAGCGCGTTGGGAAACATAGCGCTTATAGTTTGCGCCGTGATATTCGCTTATGCCCTTGTTAAAGACATGCCTCCCATAGAGATGTTTATGACCTCGGTAAGCTTGGCGGTAGCGGCGATACCGGAGGGGTTGCCCGCAATAGTTACGATCGTTTTATCCATAGGTGTTCAAAGACTTGCAAAACGTAAGGCCGTGGTAAAAAGACTGCCGGCGGTTGAAACTTTAGGTTGTGCCAACGTAATCTGTACGGACAAAACGGGCACGCTAACCCAGAACAAAATGACCGTTACCGAATGCTATGAGAAGAATAAAAAACTACCTCTTTTTGCGCTTTTGTGTAACAACGACGATTCTCCCACCGAAAACGCGCTTATGGCATACGCCAAGAAAATGGGCTTGAATGAAGCAGAATCAAAAAAGGAATATCCGAAAGTGAGAGAGCTTCCCTTTTCATCCGACACCAAATGCATGACAACCGCTCACAGATACGATAACGGCTACAGAATAATAATTAAGGGCGCACCCGACGTAATACTTCCTCGTTGTGATTCAAAAACGGATGGACTGAAAAAAGCGGAAGTAATGGCGGCGGCGGCACTGAGAGTAATAGGTTTCGCTTATGCAGACTGTAACAAACTGCCCGAAGACCTGAACGACGAAAAGCTTTCGTTTACCTTTGCGGGACTGGTGGGGATAAGTGACCCTCCGAGAGAAGAGGCCGCAAATGCCGTACGGTTATGCAAAAAGGCGGGAATAAAACCCGTGATGATAACGGGCGACCATAAGATAACGGCAGTTGCGATAGCTAAAAAAGTGGGCATTATTACGGAAGGCGGAAAAGCCTACACGGAAAAGGAAATAATGGCGCTACCCAAAGACGAACAGAGTAAGGCCATAAGAAACGCGTGTGTGTTTGCAAGAGCCACGCCCGAATTCAAGGTAAAAATAGTTGAAGCATACAAAGAGGCCGACTTGGTGGTTGCCATGACGGGCGACGGAGTTAACGATGCACCTGCGCTGAAAAAAGCGGATATAGGCTGTGCCATGGGCGGTTGCGGCACGGACGTGGCAAGAGAAGCGGCAGACCTTGTGCTTACCGACGATAATTTTGCCACCATAGTGGATGCGGTTCGTCACGGCAGAGGGATTTACGAAAACATAAAGCGCAGTGTGAGGTTCTTATTATCCTGCAATACGGGCGAGCTTTTGACTGTTTTCGTTTCAATGCTTTTGGGGCTTGGATCTCCCTTATCCGCTATGCAATTACTGTGGGTAAATTTGGTTACGGACTCTTTGCCCGCTATATCCTTAGGGATGGAAAAAGGAAGCGCAGAATTGATGGAAAGACCGCCTATCAAAAAGAATCAAAGCCTGTTTTCCAACAACATGGGACTGAAGATAATTATTGAGGGCATAATCATAAGCTCCTTGGCGTTTACTGCGTATTACGTGGGACTTAGGTATTACGGCGACAAGGCTTTGGGCAGTACCATGGCTTTCGTCGTGCTCAGTATGTCACAGCTCGTACATTCTTTTAATATGAGAAGCGATAAACCCATAATTAAGTCGGGGCTTTTCGGCAACAAATATCTATGCTTATCCTTCGTAGTGTGCACTATACTGCAGCTTTCTACCGTAATTTTCGAACAAGGGCGGGAAATCTTCGGAACCGTAGCTTTAAGCAACGAACAATGGGTATTTGTGAGCGTTTTGTGCGTGATTCCTTTAGTCGTGGCAGAAGTTTACAAATTGTTATTTTTATATTGCTAATATGAACACAATTTGTTTGTAAGATATTAAAAAAGTGTGTTAGGAGGTTAAAATTGAAGACGGTATTTTTTAAATCAAACGACGAGAGAATAAAAACCTTCGGCAGACATACATACAAAGACGGGATGCCTGCTTTTTGTTGGACCGGAAGCGGTTTTAAATTTATTTTCAGAGGTAACGGTATTTCCTTAAGCTTTATGCCTTTTGAAACGCCTTACACTCATTACGTGCTCGTAAAAGTAGATAGGCATAAGCAAAGATTCCCTATCTCTACGGGTAACGAAAAAATTATAATAGAAGGTCTCGAAAACAAGCGCCATACCATTGAGTTTATAAAAATCACCGAGGGCGAATCCGTAGACGAAAGGATCGTTTTTGCCGGTGCTGAGATTATGGGTGTTACCCCTGAGATTTTCCCCGTTCAAGAACAAGAGGGACGTTTGAAGATAGAGTTCATAGGCGATTCTTTAACAGCGGGCTACGGTAATTTAGGCCCTGCCACAGAAAAGAAGTTCCATACCTATCAGCAGGACAGCACCCAATCCTATGCGGGCATCTGTGCCGAGCTTTTGAATGCAGACGCTCATTTCGTTTGCTTCTCGGGCAGAGGAATCTATTCCGACTGCAACGGCAAAAAGAGCTATGAGATACCCACCTTTTTCTCCCACGCTTCAAGAGTGACGAGAGAGCCTTGGGATTTCAGCAAATGGACACCCGATGCCGTAGTTGTTAACGCAGGCACCAACGACTTTGCGGGTAAGGTAGAGCCTTCCAACTTCATAACCGCCACGGTTGATTTTTTGAAGCAGATAAGAGCTACTTATCCGAACGCTTACATCTTCTGGGTTTACGGCATGATGCAGGAAGCCGCTTATCCGTCTTTGGAGGAGGCTTTCAAGCAGTTCCCCGACGAAAGGGCAAAGCTTATGCGCTTGCGTCCCCATTTTGAGTTCAAGGACGAGATAGGTGCAAACGGACATCCTAACGTGAAATCCGCGCGCAGGCAAGCCAAAGTCGTGGCAAAGCTTATAAAGAAGGAGCTTAAACTTTAATGGCAAGCATTTATCAAAGTGCGGAGGAATTGGTTGGTAACACTCCCCTGCTCAGGCTTCGCCGCGTCGAAAAAGCTATAGGCACCAGCTGTACCATATTGGCAAAGCTTGAAAGCTTTAACCCCGCTGGCTCTGCAAAAGATAGGGTTGCGGCGGCGATGCTTGACCGCGCCGAAAGCTTAGGTCTGCTTAAACCCAACGGTGTGGTAATAGAAGCCACGTCGGGTAATACGGGCATCGGCCTTGCGCGAGTTGCCGCCATAAGAGGCTATAGAGCCATTATCGTTATGCCCGATACAATGTCGGCAGAGAGGCGCGCACTCGTTACCGCCTACGGCGGCGAGGTTGCTCTCAGCAACGGTGCCGAGGGTATGACGGGAGCAATCAATCTTGCAAAAAAGCTGGCGGAAGAGATTCCCGACAGCTATATTCCCGACCAGTTTAATAACCCCGCAAATCCTGAAATTCATTATAAAACCACGGCACCTGAAATTTGGAATGCCACTGAAGGTAAGCTTGATATATTCGTTGCCGGTGTGGGAAGCGGCGGAACCCTTGCGGGAGTTTCAAAGTTTTTAAAAGAGAAGAACGAAGCCATAGAGGTAGTGGCGGTAGAGCCTAAAGCCTCCCCCGTTCTTTCGGGCGGCAAAGCAAGTGCCCACGGATTGCAAGGCATAGGCGCGAACTTCGTACCCTCGGCCGTCGCTGACAGACCTTTTGACAGCATTGCTTCCGTAGCCGACGGGGATGCTTATGAATACACACGACTGCTTGCAAAAACAGAAGGTGTGTTGTGCGGTATATCCTCGGGCGCGGCTCTGTTTGCGGCGTGTAAGCTTGCCAAAGAAAACAAAAACAAAACCATAGTAGTTGTTCTTCCCGACAGCGGTGAAAGATATTTATCAACAGGAATATTTTAATAATACAAAATGGAGGACAGTATGAAAAAAACGATTACCCTTTTATTATCCTTGCTTATGCTTGTGTCGGTTATTGCCGTTCCTCAGGCAACGGTAGCGGGCGCGGCTTACGCTAACGGAAGCGTTGATACTGCCGAATACATAGGCAACGTTACCGTTACCCATTTTAACGACGTTTGGGGTTCTTCTTCACCCACAAACAACACCGTTCGTATAATAACCCCCGGTACCAGCATTACCGGTGCTTATTACGAAAAGATTTACGCTAAGTACAACGCAACGGGCGGTTACTACGAAGTAGTTAAAAAGGTTGCTAATCACCGTTCCTATACCCAGTCCGTTCAAACCGGATACATCGGCATTTTGTTCAGCTACGCACCTCTTGTTTCCGCAGGTTCTTCCTTGGCAAAGGAAAGCTGGAAGGTTTGGCAGCACATCCGCGAAGGTGACAGACTGTATTTAAAGAACATCGATCTTACAAATAAAACTCTCAGTACAAGCGGTACTTGGGGTTATAACTCTTACACCTCCAACTCCTACATCGAAGTTGAAACCGTTAACCCCGTGTATCCTACCGTTACTCCTTACAGCAACAAGAAGATAGTTGCTCAGGGTGACAGTATCACCGTAGGCGGCGGCTGGACCTCTACTTGGAGTGATTATTTCAGCACAACCGTTATCAACTCCGGCTTCGGCGGCGATACCTCTTGGGCATCTCTTTCCGCAAGGTACGATTCTTTCGTGGCGGTACATAACCCCGAAATCGTTATCGTATCCTTCGGTATAAACGATGCATTCTCTGAAGCGCCCTCCACCTCTTTGATGGAAAAATACAAGACCGCGCTCAGAGGCATTTACGACAGAAACACCGCGTTAGGTGCAGTTACCGTATTTATGACCGCAAACGTTATCGATCTTTCCACCATCAAAAACGGCGGTGTATTCGATAAGGGAGATTACAGCGCATTCGGCGGCGAAGAAGCATACCTTGATAAGTTCATCGACTGCATGCGTCAGGTTGCAGCTGAAAAGGGTTGCGTGGTTATAGACCTTTACACCATGTGGAAGAACGAAGGTCTTTCCCCCGACGCACTTATTGACAGCTGTCACCCCGATGACACAGGCTACAACATGAACTGGACCGTTCAGAAGCCCGCGCTTATCAAGAACATGAAGACCATCTGCGGCGACGATATAAGAATGGTTGCAGGCACTACTGCTGACAAGGTTGTGGCAGGTATGCCCGATTGCACCGTAACCATCAAAGACGCTTCCGGCAATTCCGTTGCTTCAACCGCCGTTATGCAGAACGGTTACAAGGTTAGCTACACTTACGTAGAGAACGGCACGTCCTATAATTTGGGTACCTACACCGTTAAGATCATCGAACACGACAGAGCGCTTATCTCCAAGAACGCTCCCTTCTCCGTAAGAAACAACGTTATTAACTGCAGTACCGCAATTACTGCCGCTGATATAACCAACAACATTTTCAACGTTAGCGTTACCGTTAAAAATTCCGCAGGAAAGGTTCTTTCCGGCTCTACTTCCGTAGGCCCCAACAGCACCGTTACCGTTAAGAACAGCGAAAACGGCACCACCATTGCCACCTATACGGTGAAAGGCGATAAGCTTGTTGAGTCCACAGAGAGCTTTGAACTTATCGATAATTCCTCATTCAAATTGGATGATACGTATCTTACCATCAACGCAATAGGCACAAGCGCGGCTACTATAGCGGCTCAATTCAACTGCACCGTGTCTATATACACCGCTTCCGGCACGAAGCTTGCTAATACCGAAATAGCAGGTACCGGTTGCGTTGTTAAGTATTTAGGAACAAACGGCGAGGTTTTGGATTCTGCAGAGGTAGTGCTTAACGGCGACCTTAACGGCGACGGTGCCATTGCAACCGTTGACCTGGTAATTGCAGAAAAGGCACTTTCCGGTTCATCCACCCTCAAGGGTGCGATAAATGCCGCTTCCGACTTAAACGGCGACGGTACCATGTCTGCTTCCGACATAGTAATGATTGAAAACTTCATTTTGAGCTAATAATAACTAATAAGGGCATCAGCTGTTTAGCCGATGCCCTTCAGACCGCTGATAAAGGCACAGAGCACGAAAAAGAAAACAAACAAATACAATGAAGTAGAAAAACAAGGAGGCTCGCCTCCTTATTTTTCTGTATTTTGATATATTTTTTCGTTCAAAACGAACCTCGGCTCACAGTACAGTTCGGGGTCCCCGTTACGAACGAAGTGAGTAATGGGGTGGCATAACAGTTCTCGCCTCGGTTCGTTTTGTCTGCGCTCTTTCTCAGCGCTCTGCCAAGCTGATGACAAAGTTTGTC
>JAFQHW010000076.1 GCA_017397805.1 Clostridia bacterium
AAACGAACCTCGGCTCACAGTACAGTTCGGGGTCCCCGTTACGAACGAAGTGAGTAATGGGGTGGCATAACAGTTCTCGCCTCGGTTCGTTTTGTCTGCGCTCTTTCTCAGCGCTCTGCCAAGCTGATGACAAAGTTTGTCCTCAGCTTGAAAACTGCAGGGCGATATACCCTGCAGTTTTGTTAGTTATTTAATCAGTGACATTAGATACTTACCTGTTTCTGCCATCATTTTATAAGCGGCAGGGACAAGCTCTACGGGGAACTGTCGCACATAGAAGCCCGCTTCGTAGGTAAAATCGCCTTTGTAGCCGATTTCTTTCAGCGCGGCACATATATTGCCCCAATTAAGTTTGCGGTTATACGGCATATTATGGCTGTCGTGGATGCCGTCGTTATCGTGAACGTGAAGAGCGGTTACTCTACTGCCTACACCCTTCAAGAACTCAACCGCATCACCGTTTATAGAAGCGTGTCCTATATCCACAAGACAAGTGAAATATTCACTGTCAAGGCTGTCAACAAGAGCGGCAAGCTCATCAGCGTTGCCGAAAAACGAAGGAGCTATCAAGTTCTCCAGCGCTATCTTAACACCATATTGCTTGCAATAAGGAGTAAGTGCCGAGAAAAACTCCACGTTGCGCTGTAGGCTATCATCGCCAACGGGTTGAGGATGCATAACCACGTGAGGAGCGCCTAAAATAGCCGTAGCTTCAATGGCGCGTATAAGCTGGGGATACACCTCTTTGCTATACGCTTCGTCGTCGATTTTAAACGACGGGAACGGAGCGTGAGTCTGGTTAAAGCAAACACCACATTCGTCGGCTATATGCTTAAAGGTTTCCATCCGCTTTACATAGCCGTCGTGGTTTACGGGATTATCTTCCCTCTTCAGGTCGAACATAGAATAGTCCAAACCCTCAAAGCCTGCGTTTGCCACTACCTCGATAGCCTTTTCGGTACCGAAAAGTATGGAGCCATAGTTAAACTCAGTAGAAAGTATCAAAGCCTTTACACCTTCTTAAATTAAAGAACTATCGTACGTCTTACACCGGCAATTGCGTTGATATTTGCAATTACTTCATCACTAATATCGGCGTTGGTATCAAGAACACTGCAAGCGTTTGCGCCCTTGGAACGGTTAAGCATAGACTCAATATTTGCACCGCTGTTGCTGAGAACTGCGGAGATCTGAGCAAGAGTGTTGGGAACGTTTTCGTGAAGAACGAGAACGCGGGTCTTTGCCTGGATGGGCATATCGATATTGGGATAGTTAACGCTGTTCTTGATAATACCGTTTTCAACGTAATCGATAAGCTCGTTAGCCGCCATAAGTGCACAGTTCTCCTCAGATTCGGGAGTGGAAGCGCCCAAGTGAGGGATGCAAACTATCTTATCACAGTTAATGGTATCGTTAGTGGGGAAATCGGTAACGTAAGAAGCAACCTTGCCGTCGGCAATAGCGGCCTTAAGATCTGCAATATTAACCAAATCAGCGCGGGAAAGGTTAACTATTCTCACACCGTCCTTCATAAGGGAGAAGCTGCGAGCGTTGAACATACCCTTAGTGTCCTTGGTAGATGGAACGTGAACGCTTATATAATCACTCTTTTCAAAAACTTCGTCAAAGCTGTTAGCCTTGATGATGGAACGAGAGAGATGCCATGCATTGTCAACGGTAAGGAAGGGATCGCAACCGATAACCTTCATGCCTAAGCTGTTAGCACAGTTAGCAACAAGACCGCCGATAGCGCCAAGACCGATAACCCCCAAGGTCTTACCCTTAAGCTCGGGACCTACGAAAGCGCTTTTACCCTTTTCTACAGCCTTTGCCACATCTTCCTCTGCGGTAAGACCGTTTGCCCAGCTGATACCGCCGTAAATGTTACGGGAAGCGAGAAGCAAAGCCGCCATGGTAAGCTCTTTAACACCGTTTGCATTGGCGCCGGGAGTGTTGAAAACAACTATACCCTCTTCCGTGCATCTGTCAACAGGAATGTTATTAACGCCTGCACCTGCGCGGGCGATAGCTACCAAGTTCTTGCCGAACTCCATATCGTGCATTGCGGCAGAGCGAACCATTATCGCATCAGCGTCAGCCGCTTCGCAACCTACGTTATATTTTGCGCTGTCGAACTGCTTAAGACCTGCAGCTCCTATTTTGTTGAGTAATGCTATATTTTTCATGCGTGTTTCTCCTCAAAATCCTTCATAAATTCTACAAGCTTCTTAACACCCTCGATAGGCATTGCGTTATAAATGGAAGCGCGCATACCGCCTACGGAACGGTGGCCCTTGAGGTTTACAAAGCCTGCCTTAGCTGCTGCGGAACAAAATTCCTTATCCAGGTCAGCATCGCCGGTAACGAAGCAAACGTTCATAAGAGAACGGTATTCCTTCTCAGCGGTTGCCTTGAAGAGCTTGGAACTGTCAAGATAATCATAAAGAATAGCCGCCTTTTCACGGTTCATCTTCTCCATAACCTCAAGACCGCCAAGGCCCAATATCCACTCGTAAACCAAGCCTGCTACGTAGATGGAGTAGCAAGGAGGAGTGTTAAGCATGGAACCGTTTTCAGCCTGAGTCTTATAATCCATATAACCGGGGCACTGAGGAAGTGCGGTGCCTAACAAATCTTCTCTGATAATAACAACCGTAAGACCTGCGGGAGCCATATTCTTCTGTGCGCCTGCGTAAATAACGCCGTACTTGCTTACGTCAACGGGAACGGAAAGAATGCCGGAAGACATATCTGCAACCAAGGGTATATCGCCCGTATCGGGAACGTAGTTATAAACCGTACCGTAAATGGTATTGTTGTAGCAGATGTGAACGTAGTCAGCATCCTTGGAGAGATCATCCTTAGAAACCTGAGGTACGTAAGTGAAGTTCTTATCCTTGCTGGTAGCAACGATATTAACCTCGCCGTATCTTGCGGCTTCCTTAGCTGCTTTCCCGGAGAACTGACCGGAAACTATATAATCAGCCTTACCCGTCTTCATAAGGTTAAGGGGAACGGCTGAGAACTGCAAAGTAGCACCGCCCTGCAAGAAGAGAACCTTGTAATTATCGGGAATATTCATCAACTTTCTGAGTGAAGCTTCAGCATCCTTTATGATTTTATCGTATACGGGTGAGCGATGGCTCATCTCCATAACCGACATACCACTGCCCTGATAATCCAACATCTCCTCTGCTGCCTTGTTAAGTACAGCCTCGGGCAACATAGAAGGTCCTGCCGAAAAATTATAAATTCTGCTCATCATTATTCCTCTTTTCTGTAAATGTTTATTGTTATTTTACTACATTTCACATAGATAGTCAATAGCAATATGTCTAAAAATTCCATTGACATAAATAAAAAATATTGTTATAATTAAGTAGCAAAAAAATAATAGCATAATCGGGGCAATTTGGGCATGACAAACTTTATGTTTCTACATCGAAAATCCCCGAAAACGCTTTTTAAAACAAGCGTTACGGTCTGCCTTTGATTCACCCGAAATTTTGAACCATTCCCGAGGAATATATACGGAGCACGTTTAAATGAAAAACATTTTGTCCTTAATAAAAAGCAAACGGCGCAGGCTTCTTTTGTTTGCCCTTGATTTGATTTCCATAGCCTTAAGCTTTGGCTTTTCTTGGGCGCTGATAGTGGGCGAAAGAATAACAAGCGAATTCGTTGCGTTTTCATCCGTTTGCATAGCTTGCACGATGGTCGTACTTGCAATGTTCGGTGCCTATTACCACATTTGGCGATACGCTCAGATAAAACACTATTTTATGATGGCGCTGTCTATAGCGGCGGCATTCGTGCTGAGCGTTTCTTTTATTACGGTAACGGGAGAACCAAAAGAAGCCGCACATATTTTATCGGCACAGGATATACATCCGAAAATCATGTGCGCTTTCGTAGTATTTACGGGGCTTTTGTCTATCGCCTTCGTCATAGGCATACGCATGACGTACCGCGTTCTTTACGAGGTTAAAAAAGAAAATGGTGCGCACAATAATTCTACTGAAAGGCGCAGAACGCTTATCGTAGGTGCGGGCCAAGCTTGTTGGATACTGTTGGAAGAAATACTTTCCTCCGATTGTGAATACGCAGTGGTTGGTGTTTTGGATGATGACAAGGAAAAAATAGGCAGAAACATACAAGGCACCAACGTTTACGGTCCTATCGAATCCATAAACGAAATTATAAGAAAGCTTAAAGCCGAGGTTATTATTATAGCTATCCCTTCCGCCGCTTCGGAAAACAAAAAAAGGATAGTGCGCCTTTGCAACGAAACGGGTGCGGACGTCAGGATCATACCGGAAATTCACAGCATCGTAAGCAACGATAAATATATAAACCAAATGCGCAAGATCAACACGGAGGATCTTTTGGGCAGAGAAGCCGTGATAATGGACATTAAGGAAAGCGCCGAGCTTATTAACCGCCAAACCGTAATGGTAACCGGTGGCGGCGGAAGCATAGGCAGTGAGCTTTGCCGTCAGATAATGTCCTACCATCCCAGCCGCTTGGTTATAATCGATATAAGCGAAAACAGCGCCTACGATATACAGCAGGAGTTGCTTACCAATTACGGGACGGGTGCGCCTTTATCCGTACATATCTCTTCTGTAAGGGATTTTGCAAAAATGGACGTACTGTTTGACAGATACCGTCCCGCATTGGTGTTCCATGCCGCCGCCCACAAGCACGTTCCGCTTATGGAAAACGACCCCGAAGAAGCATTGAAAAATAATATATCAGGCACTTACAATATTGCTTATTTGGCAAACAAATATAAGGTTAAGCGTTTTTTGCTTATATCAAGCGACAAAGCGGTTAATCCTACCAACGTTATGGGCGCTACCAAGCGTTTTTGTGAGATGCTTATACAGCACTTCAATAAACTGTCTGACGGTACCGAGTATTGCGCCGTCAGGTTTGGCAACGTATTGGGTTCAAACGGCTCGGTAATTCCGCTGTTTAACAAGCTTATTGAGCAAAGAAAAGATTTGCCCGTTACTCACCCAGAAATAACCCGCTACTTTATGACTATTCCAGAAGCGGTATCCTTAGTGCTTCGCGCGGGTGCCATGGCAAAAGGCGGCGAGATTTTCGTACTCGATATGGGAACTCCCGTAAAAATCGTTGATTTGGCACGCAACCTTATAAGGCTTCACGGCTTGGTACCAGACAAGGATATAAAGATAAAATTCGTGGGACTTCGTCCCGGCGAGAAGCTTTATGAAGAGCTTCTTATGGGTGACAACTTGGAATCCACGAAGCACGGTAAAATATTTATTGAACAATCCGGAGATATAGACAGCGACAAACTTATGGCTTGCTATGACAGGATGTGTGCTGCCGCAAGCAGTAACGACAATGCAGAGTCTGTAAAGGCACTGGAAGCGGCAGTTTCTACTTTTAAGAGAGCTGTTTACAATTAGGCAAACTAAGGAGAAATGCGCAAATGCTTAGATTTGAAAATATTTGCTATAACGTACCCGAAAACGGTACGCCTATAATAAAGGACTTAACGCTTCAGGTTAATGACGGTGAAATTCTTGTAATAACCGGTCCCAACGGCGGCGGTAAGAGTACGCTTGCACGTTTGGCAATGGGGATTATCAAACCTACTTCAGGCAGGATAATCCTTGACGGCACCGACATTACGGATATAGATATTACAGAGCGAGCTAATTTCGGTGTAGGTTACGCTTTTCAAGCGCCCGCACGCTTCAAAGGTCTTACCGTAAAAAGGCTTTTGAGCATCGCCGCCGGCGGTAATATCGATGACACGGAATGCTGCAAGTACCTGTCGCGAGTTGGTCTTTGCGCGGCGGATTATCTTAACCGCGCTCTTGATGCTACACTTTCCGGCGGTGAGCTGAAGCGTATTGAGGTAGCTTCCCTATTGGTACGCGACTTAAAGCTTGCCATATACGACGAGCCCGAGGCGGGTATCGATATTTGGTCATTCAATATGTTAGTTAACGCATTCAGCACCTTGGGCAAAGAAAAAAGCGGTTCTCTTATGATAATCTCTCACCAAGAGAGGGTTATGCAAACGGCAGACAGAATAGCGGTAATAGCAGAAGGCAAACTTGGTGACATAGGCAAAAAGGATGAAATTTTACCTAAGCTTACAGACTTATTCCGCAGAGAATGCATAAAAGTTAAAAACTAAAAATCGGAGCAACGAAAATATGGATAACAAATTATTGACAGGCGATTTGCAACTTTTAAATATCATCGCCGCAATGCCCGAAATACCTAAAGGCGCGGCTGTTAACATACGCAAAAACGGCGATAAAGCTGTACGCACGATCACCGAAAACGTTGATATAAGAACAAAAGAAAGCGGCAACGGCATAGATATATTGATAAAAGCAGGCACTAAGGGCGAAAAGGTGTATATACCCGTTATTCTTACGGAAAGCGGTCTTAACGAAACCGTTGCCAACGATTTTATTATAGGTGACGGCGCCGAGGTTGAGATCATAGCGGGCTGCGGTATTTGCAACAGCGGAAGCTGTGGCAGCAGTCACAGCGGTGTGCACACTTTTAAAATCGGTGAAAACTGCAAAGTAAAATACGTGGAAAAGCATTACGGTGAAGGTAGCGGTGAAGCGGTTATGAACCCTTCCACCATTATAATGGTTGGCAAGAACTCCGCTTTTGATATGGAATCCACCCAGATCAAAGGCATTAGCTCTACCGTCCGCAACACCGTTGCATATTTAGCTCCCAACGCAAGGATGAACGTATCGGAACGACTCGTTACCCACGGTAACCAAAACGCAAAGTCCGATATGGAGGTTTTCCTTAACGGTGAGAGTAGCAGCCTACAAATAGTTTCCCGTTCAGTAGCACAGGAGAACTCTTCTCAAATGTTCCACCCCAAGGCAGTGGGTAACGCCGCTTGTAACGCACACATCCAGTGCGATGCAATAATCATGGATAAAGCTTCCGTGGGCAGTATCCCGGAGATACAGGCAAACGATGCCGCCGCCTCCATCATACACGAAGCGGCAATAGGCAGAATCAATAACGAGCAATTATTAAAGCTTCAAAGCTTGGGACTGAGCGCCGAAGAAGCGGAAGCCGTAATTATAGAAGGCTTTTTAAGTTAACCTCAAACACAAAACGGGCAGTAAAAACCGTGGTTTTTACTGCCCGTTTATTATTTGTGTTTATGCTTAGTTCTTCTTTTTGGAAACAACTACGTTTACAACAATGCCGAGGAGGAGTGCAACTGCGATGGCCGTAAGAAGGACCTTTCCAACAAGAAGCTTCATACCGCCAACACCAACAATAAGAATGGTAGATGCGGTAAAGAGGTTGCCGTTATCACCCAAGTCAACCTTCTGAAGCATCTTCAAGCCGCTTACTGCGATAAAGCCGTAAAGGGTAACACAAACGCCGCCCATTACGCAAGCGGGGATGGTAGCAAGGAAGGTTACGAAGGGGGCAAAGAAGGAAGCCAAGATGGCAATTATTGCCGTAACGGTTATGGTTATAACGGAAGCGTTGCCGGTAATGGCAACACAGCCTACGCTTTCACCGTAAGTAGTGTTGGGGCATCCGCCGAAGAATGCACCGACCATAGAGCCTACACCGTCACCCAAAAGGGTTTTATCAAGGCCGGGATCTTCAAGAAGGTCACTGCCGATGATAGAGGAAAGGTTCTTGTGGTCAGCAATATGCTCCGCAAACACAACGAACGCCATGGGAACGTACGCTACCGCAATGCTGCCGATAAAGGTAGCATCAATATCCTTAACACCCTTAAAAGCTTCTATAAAGGTGAAATCGGGAACCCAATGCATATCCTTGAATTTGGAGAAATCAACTATCTGCAATGCAGCATTATCCGTTGCGTTACCGATAAGAGTAAATACGGTGGCAACGATATATCCCGCGCCGATACCGATTATAAAGGGGATAAGCTTAGCCATCTTCTTACCGTAAACGGAAGCAATTACAACAACGAACAGAGTAACGAGCGCACATATAAGGCATATCCATGCGTGGGTATCCATAACATACGCACCGGTAGCGGCATCAACAGCGGGAGCTTGTGCCGCAGTCTTCAAGGTATCGCCTACTGCATTACCCGCGAGGGAAAGACCGATAATTGCAACGGTGGGACCGATTACTACGGGAGGCATAAATTTGGAAATCCAATTAACGCCAACGAATTTAA
This sequence comes from Clostridia bacterium, assembly GCA_017397805.1. Taxonomy (GTDB): domain Bacteria; phylum Bacillota; class Clostridia; order Oscillospirales; family CAG-382; genus SIG636. Next base: position 8,201 of record JAFQHW010000076.1, read on the forward strand.
CAAATAAAGAAATAACAACGTAAACGAGACCTGCCATAACTGCGCCGACTATCAAGCCTACATAACCTGCAGATATACTTGCCGCGCCAGCGAAAGCCGCACCCATGGAAGGGAGGAACGCAAAAGAGCTACCAAGGAAAACGGGGCTTCTGAATTTTGTAAAAAGCTGATAAACCAAAGTGCCCACGCCTGCGCCAAACAAAGCGGCAGACTGTGACATCCCGTTACCGATAATAGCGGGAACTGCAATGGTAGCAGCCAAGATTGCGAGGACTTGCTGTATAGCGAACACTATCGTCTGTGTTGCCTTCGGCTTATCCTTAACGCCGTAAACCAGATTCATAATTTTACCTCCGATATTTTGTTTTTATCTTCACCGCTCGCGCGGTCATGACCGTATGGGGAAAATTAAAAAAGTCTTGCCCTTGTAAAAGGCAAGACGGTATGGAGATATAAGCACGGCAAACGAAGTGCCGTGTTTCACGCTTTCTTGCCGATTTCACAAAAGTCAAATTGAAGATGCGTTTTTCTTATATTACCACAATATATGCTGATTGTCTACCCCTTTTTTTGAAAAAAATCACTGTTTTTTGGGGTAGACAATATAACCGCAAGATTATTTAAGAACGATGTCGGGGATTAAGCCATGCTGTGCCATCGCTTTTATATAACCCGCCTCGGAGGTAACGCGACGGCGGCCGACTTCCGTATCTTTCCAATCCTCACGCTCGGTCAAACCGTGAGCCGAGCTAACGTGTACCTTAATGTGCCGCGGCAAAAGCGCTTCCGCGATAAGCAAGCTACGGCGCATATGATACAGCGAAGTTATTAAAAGCAGATCCTTTACCTCGGAAATATATCCAAAGGCTCTGTGGATGGAAAGAGTGCCGCACAATACGTTTTCGATAGTAGTTCTTGCCACCTCATCAAGTATTATGTCCTCATCGGGCACACCCTGCTCCAAAGCATAACGGCGCATATATTCCGCCTCCGTTACCCTTCCGTACTCCGTATCCCAAAAAACGCCGCCGGAAAATACAAGCTTGCCGCAAAGTCCCTCTTTATAGCATTTTACCGCTTCGGGTGTGCGGTCTATATTGGGTTTGTCAGTACCAAGTACCAAAGCAACCTGACAATACGGTATTTTATCCTCGGTAGGTATGTCAAAAATCAGCCTTTCCAAAACGTCGTCGGAAAGAGTTTTTACGTCAACCTCTGTTAATTTCACGGTTACGACCTCCTTTTTTCTTACATAATAGCATATATACAGCCAACGGTCAACAGCTTGTTGACAATTTTACCCGTTTGGGATATATTATATCCAAGGAGTGAACGAAATGAAGAAACAGTTAATTGAAAAATATGCAAAGCTTATTATAGAGGTAGGCATAAATCCCAACAAGGGGCAGAAGCTTGTTATTTCCTGCCCCGTTGAATGCGCGGAATTCGGAAGACTTTGTCTCAGCGCCGCCTATAACGCGGGGTGTGGTGAGGTTATTATGAGCTGGAGCGACGACTACTGCACCAGAGAAACCTATTTGAAGGCTGACGGCCAAGTATTTGAAAGCTATCCCACTTGGAAAAAACTTTTTGCGGATGATTTGGCCGCGAAAGGCGCGGCGCGGCTTTCTATTTACGCTACCGACCCCGAAAACCTGAAAGATGTTGACCCTAAGCGAATTAACGATTTTCAGCGGGCATCGGGCAAGGCTTTGGAAAATTTTCGTATGCTTCAGACGAAGAACGCGTTCCCTTGGTGTATAGCTTCAGTCCCCATCGACTCGTGGGCGGAAAAAGTCTTTCCAAAAAGCGAAAACGCTAAAGAGGAACTCTGGGGTGCCATATTAAAAACCGTTCGCATAGACGAGGAAAACGACCCCGTAGAACTATGGAAAGAGCATATTGCCCTATTAACGAAACGCAAAGAAAAGCTTAACGGTTATAATTTTAAGTATTTGAAATACAAAAATTCCTTGGGCACCGACCTTACCGTTGAGTTACCCGAAGGACATTACTGGGAGGCGGCAAGTGAAAAAGCAGGTACCGGGCAGATATTCGTCCCCAACTTGCCAACGGAGGAGCTGTTCACGGCACCTAAATACGACGGTGTAAACGGTATCGTTTATGCATCAAAGCCTTTGGTTTTAGACGGAAACGTAATAGAAAACATACGCTTCGTCATAAAGGACGGCAAGATAGTTGAAGCTTCTGCCGACACGGCTTGCGATGTGCTTAAAAACGCTATTTCCGTGGACGAAGGCGCTTCTTATTTAGGCGAGGTGGCTTTGGTTCCTTACGACTCCCCCATCTCAAACACGGGCATTTTGTTTTACAACACCTTGTTCGATGAAAATGCCGCTTGCCACTTTGCTTTTGGCGACTCTTACCCCACCGTTAAGGACGGCGACAAGATGAGCGCCGAAGAATTGAAGGCGGCAGGACTTAACAGCTCCATAACCCACGAGGATTTTATGGTGGGCACGCCCGATCTTTCGATTATAGGAGTTACACACCAAGGTGAAGAAATTGAGATATTCAAGGACGGCAATTTTACTTTTTAAAAATTAATATAGAGTTCATGTTCAATTAAGATTCATTTAAGACTTTCGGATTACTATATAGACAAGGAATCAAGCGCTATTGCTTTTTTGCAATGCTGATTGTTTTCGTATTATAATTCTCCTCAAATTCGGGAAAGGGTGTAGGCTTCGGTCTGCACCCTTTTCCGTTGCGCTTTTATATTAAAAATCGGAATGAGCTATTTGCCCATTCCGATTTTTGTCGGTGTTATTACGTTTATTGTTGTTCCATAACGGAGTCTGTCCAGATTTTAATTTCGTTCAAACCGAAGGTCATATTATTAGCAGTGCCTTCAAGCTCAATAATAACGTACCGACCGTATGCCCCTTGGTCGCTTTCTACGGCATCGTCTTGTAAAAGTGGTATAGGGGTATTAATGATCGAGGGATTATCATTCGATGCCCACAGAGTTGCGTTCTCTTCGGTTGTACCCACATATACGTTTATAGCCTTTATTTGGTTTTTGTATTCCGAGCTAACGTAATTACCATCATTGTATATGTTCAAAGGACTTGAGCACAATTCAACCTTGTTAACTATCCATAAAGCACCCAGATCAAAATACAATCTCAATTTTGTATTGTTTTGATCGGTGTTTTTAACAAAAACCTTTTCATAATCCCTATCGCACCGCGTGCTAACGGAACGTGATTTATCATTCAATTCACCGGTATGGTACGAATACCAACTATTCACATCGGCAGGAAACGAATTGTTACTTTCTATCACCGAAGTACCCTCGCCGCCCTTATATTGAGCAGAAGGTGCAAGGTTTTTTTGCTTCAAAAAGCCTAAAACGTCAGCTTCGTAAACCTTTACAGATGTGTTAGAAGACAAGTTGATTACAAAAGAAACATAAGTTGCACTGACAGGCACGCTAAGCTTTAGATAATATCTGTTGGTGCTGCCTATGCGCTGCAAGTTGCCGACCCTTTCTACCACTCCATCGTTTAAATATTGGACGGTATATTCATTCGTTCCTGCATAAGCCTCAACACTCGTTACGTTAGTAGGATCTAAGTAAATGTTAAACTCGGATACGTCAACCGTATCTACTAAGTGATAGTAAATAACTCGCTTTTTCTGATATTCAACATCAGTCGCGGATGAAGCGCCTAATTCGTCACAAGTTGAAAGATCGCCATCATTTAAAGATTGTTCAATACGATAAGCAGTCCAAATCGCTTCATTATTATTACCGTTTACCGAATTAGTATAAGTCTTAGCAATTTTGTAACCGTACACATTTGCATAGCTTGAAAACTGCCTTACGTCGATCCTCAGCGTATTATCGTCGGCAATCATTGCCACCGATTCCCAAGAATCCAAAACCGCATCGTGGGGCATTGCCTGAATCGCTTCCGCAAAGACCTCGATAACCTGATACAAGGGAGCTCCATCGATATCTTCCTTGGATTGCAGAACGATATCGGTACCTGCCAAATTCGTAGTTGAAGCACCCGGAGCTACGGGCAGCTTGTAGTAATAAAATCCATCAGAGCCTTTTACCCAATCTTCGCCAAGATCGAAATCGGGTATAGTAGCACTCTCCCCTATTTTAGCGCCGCTTGCGTTTTCATAGTAGGTGGTGAAGCAAACGCGCATATAGGCTTCGGTATTGCCTGTGTTTTCAACGGTTATTGAAGATTTTACGTTATCGTTACAAACCTCAACGACCTTACACTGAACGTTACCCGGCTTGAACACATTAACCTTTTCATCCGTTTGTGTAAACAGATAGGACAAGGTTATGCCCACAGCCAAAGCTACGGCTATAAGAGCGGTAATGCTTACGCCCAAAACCACGCCTTTTCTTCTTGTTTTGCGTCCGTTTTCATTGTTATTTTTCATTAATCAAACGGCCTCCTTATCTACAGCCGCTTGCACCGCCCGTCACGGTGCAAGCAGTTGCCGTATTAATTATGACAAGCTTTTAGCTCGCAGGGGTGGACAAACACTCAAACCCCGTCACCGTAAAGGTTATGTTATGTTTGGGCTCATCCGTTATATCGCTCATATTCCATACCCAATACATGGTAGATCTTTCGGCAACGAATTCAACGCAACCGGTCTGTTCACCGATTTCTGTCGTGTACCATAGCTCCGGTGCAGTTCCCGTTGTTTCCCAAAACTCTTCTTTATAGAGATCGGTGGTCGGAAAATCAACGAAAACGGAACATCCGTATGTATAGGTATCGGAATCTACAAAGTGGTTTGAACCGTTCGGAACACCGTCATACCTTTCCTTGAAGGTTATTCTGTAGGTTTGCCCAACGGTCAAGCCCTTTATGGGGAAATATACATATTCTCTGGCATTTACACAATGAATGTTGAAATCAAACACTGCGTTTGCGTTAGAGTTGAAATTAACCGCCTTAGGATAGATAGTTATCGGAGAAACAAATTTGGTAGTGTTGTTATTGTTATAAGAGGCATTGCCCCAGTCGCTTAGGTATATAGCGGGCTTTGCCGTGTTCTTCTTAACGTCGGAAACGTGGTTAAGCCACTTTTCCTCCACCTTTGCGTTGGTAAACACCACGGTAGGTGTAGCGTTATTAAAACTTATAACAAAGGAGCAAACGAAATCCTCGGTAACAGTAACCGCGCTTTCGTTATATACAATACCCGTAACCTCATAACGCCAAGACCAGGACTTAAGCTCGGTAACCGTATAAGTGCCGTCAGGCAAATTATCTATCATTACGTTGCCGGTGCCCCTTATTTGAACGCTGAAGCTTACCTGATTGCCATCCTCCGTTATACCATTCACATTATACACGAAAATCTGCTCGGGGTCAATACCCTGACCGTCTTTTATGATAGTGAGTTTACCGGAATTCAGCTTCGCGGTAGCAAGAGTCAAGCAAACGTAGGTATCTACATCCTTAATAAACTTCGACCTTGAAATCCCCGCCATCTGTGCGTCGGCAGAATCTACAAAGGCAATAACGGGTTGCGGGTTACCCCTGTATCTGACAACGCTATCACCGTTTGAAGCGCCAAGGCCATTCAAACCCGAAGTGTAGCTTGCATCGCCCACGTTATAGTCTTCAAACCAACCCACCGCGCGCAAGCGGTTATTCCCCTCAAAGGCATCAAAGTCCATACTTAGCGCCCTGGGAACTATAAACTGCGTATACGTTCCGTTGGCGAAAATATCGTCAGCAGAGAAATCGGCAATATTGCCGTAGATACCTAAGGAGTTTACGTCGGCAGAGGTGTTAATGGGAGCAAGCTCGAAGGTAGTTCGGTCAGAAGCACTGACACCGTCAGCCAAGTAGATACCGCCGCCTACGCCCACAAGGTCACCATGCTTTTGATAAGAGGTATTGATTCCGTTTTCGGGCATCCCCATTGCGCTATTGTAGCAAAGATAGCCACCCGTCATCTTCACGCTCGCGCCATTAACAGCGGCAACACCACCGCCGTTTGCCGCGATGTTTTGGAAGACGTTAGCGCCGCCGGATATATTAACCTGAGAAGCGTTAGCATACAAGGCGCCGCCGTAATGCGCCTGGTTATTAATGAAGTGACCGCCATTAAAATCGATGGTTATAAGGTTGGATTCAACGCATATACCGCCGCCGTAATAGGCGTAGTTGCCGCCCGAATCGGCAGAGCGCGCCTTACCGCCTATGGTACCGCCGCTGATAGAAACGCTGAATGCTCGGTCATCTTCGGTGTCCATATATATGGCGCCGCCCATGCCTTGGTTAACCTCTTGGTCGGCATAGTACAAACCGTTATTTGCCGCCGTAGCCGTATAGCCTGCCCTATTGCCGCACAAGGAACCGTCTTGAATATCCACCGCCGTGCTGTAATTTAAATAATCGTCACAATTCTTCTGGGCATGGAAATATATTGCGCCGCCATTTTCTTTTGCAACGTTATCATATATCTCGGCACCGTCAATTATCAGCCCAAAGAAGACGTTGTTAGAAGGTGGAGTAACGCTTGTATCAGCTCCCAGCATACTGATTGCGCCGCCGAACTTCTCAGAATAATTGTGGTGCAAGGAAGTGCCTTCACCAAGATTAAGCTCCAATCTGCTTGGCGGTGTTTGAGTAGCCAATCCGTAGTTTCGCATTGCGATAGCGCCGCCGTAATCACCTGCACGGTTACCTGCAAATTCACAGCTGATTACTTCAAGAACCGCTTCATTGTAAATAGCTCCGCCGTGCCAGGTAGTAGAGTTACCCAAAAACCTGCAGTCTTTGACCGTAAGCTTAGCCATTTGACTGTTTTGAACAGTTTTTTGACCCGAATTCCAGTAGAATGCGCCGCCGTGGGCAGCTCCATCCGTGCTTCGGTTGTGATTGTTAATGAAATCGCAGGCAGTGACGTTCATAATAACTGCCGTTTCGCCCTCAGTCTTGATAACACTGCCGTAAGAACCATCGGGAGGCGGGGAGCCATCGGCTAAAGTAGCGGGACTGCTGTTGTCACGAAACATTACGTTTTCAACGTTAAATTCTCCGATATCGGTTTCGGAGGAATTCTTTTCTCCAAACAGTATTGCAGAACCTGCATTCGCAACACAGTTCTTGATGTAACAATTATTTTCTTCGTCGCATATATAACTGATCTTGTCGATTTTACCCGACAGGAATATCGCGCCGCCGTTGCCCGGGTAGCCTGAGCTGACATCAGCACCTTTAACCGTGCAGTGATCGAAGCAGCAATTATCCAGTACAAGCTCACTTATTTTTACCAGCTTTGTACCTACATTGTTGCATTTAACGGATATACCGCCGCCAAAATACACGGCTGAGCAATCCTTGAACAAAGATCCGCTTAGATCGATCTTGTTTATCGTAACGCCCTCTTCAATGCAAAGACCGCCGCCACCCATGTTCGGGGATGAAGAAGTACCATAGGTAGCGTACTCAGAGTGACAGTTTTCAAAGATACAGCCGGAAAAATCAAGCACTCCATAGTCCGTGGAGAACTTCGGGTATTCCGTGTTCAAAAGGAATATACCGCCGCCGTAACGCTTGGCCACGTTGTTCTTTAAAACCGTATTTTTGATGGTGGCATCACCGTTAGTACCGTGATTACCGTTAAAATATATGCCTCCACCGTCTTCGTCTGTATCATTGTCTATAAACTGTGGCTTGTTTTCACTGTTCGCATCACCACATATATTGACGGTTGTGTAGTCATCTGCGAACACGCCGCCACCGCCTAATGTAGCAAAATTATCGGAAACGGTACCGCCGGTCATATTAAATATACCGCCGACAGGCTCGTAAGCATGAACACCAACAATAATTCCGCCGCCGTAGTTTACTGCCTCATTGCCGGAAATTGAACCGCCGGACATACTAAAGATACTGCCGCCTCTTACAGAAACGCCGCCACCGGATTTATTGGTTTCGTTGCCGCTGATGCTGCCGCCGCTGAAATTAACCGATGCCCATTGACCGCAGACAAAAACACCGCCGCCGCCTACGTACGTCGGGCCTGTGCTCCCTTCGATTGTGTTATGGGAAATCTGCACGTTTTCGGAAATATTAACTTCTACATCATAGTATTTTATTTGATTTTCAAAGTTATCCCCGGTGCCGTCCACACCAATACCGGCGCCGCCATAAAGCCCATTACCGTTTGTAGCGTTGTATTTGCATATATTGTCTTTTATTATTGTATCGCCTGAAATGTTTACGACAAGCTTTCCTGCAACACCGGCCGTTGTTCCGTCACCCACGTAGATACCGCCGCCCCAAGTGGCGTTATTACCGGAAATTGTGCCGCCGCTGATCTCGGCAGGGTTCTGAAGCATGCGGTTGAAGAAGATGCCACCGCCGTTTTTGTTACCGCTTTGAGAAAGTACGTTGTTGGATATTGTGCCGCCGGTTATGGTAAATCTGATTATAGAGCCGACCCAAATACCGCCGCCGTTACCGCTGTTATTTTTATTGCCGTTTATTACGGTTTGAACCTGCTCTCCCTCTTCCTCAAGGTCGGACATTATAAATACGGTACCGGTATTCTCTCTTAAATATATACCGGCTCCGCTGTCTGCGCAAACGTTTTCGCTTATAGAACCGCCGGAGAATTCAAACCTACCGCCGTCAATACAAACGCCGCCGCCGCTGGAAACGGAAGTGTTTGCTGAAATAGCGCCGTTGGACATATAAAATTCGCCCTTGCTGTAAACACCGCCGCCGTGGGGGTTAGCCGTGGTGCCGGAGTTGTTTACAGCATCGTTATCTATTATGTCGCCGCCTTGCAAGTAGAATTTGCCTGTTTCATTTACGCCGACCGCGCCGCCCTCCTCGGCGGTGTTTTTCTCCATCTTTGCGGAGCCTGACATGGTTGCAACGCCGCCCTTTACAAACAGTGCGCCGCCGTAAATGCTTGCGGTGTTGGAGCTTATGGAGCCTGCATTGATATCAACGCTTGCACCGTTATTTTCAACACAAACGCCGCCGCCGCTTTCGGAAGCTGTATTGCTTTGAATAGTCGCACCTTCTATGGTCAACTTCACTTCATTAGCTCTCAAGGCTCTAATGTGAACGCCGCCGCCATTCGTTGCTTCATTGGCGCTGATCGTACAATCGCCAAAGGTGACCAAAAGAGGCAAATTCTCAACATTTTCGTCATCCTCACAACCGATATATACGCCGCCGCCGAGCTTATTACTGCTATTATTATTTATGGTAACGCCGCTGATCTGCGCTCCGTCCGCGATAATACGGTTAATGAAGATGCCGCCGCCATTACCGTTTGTAACGTCGTTATTGGATATGGTGCCGCCTTGAATTACAAAGCTTTTAATGTGGCCAACCCAAATACCGCCGCCGTTGCCGGTGCTGTTGTCGTTATTATCTATATTGGCACTGCCGCTCATATTAAACCTTACACCAACTGATACCCCCGGGCTGGATAAGCAAAAGCCGCTTCCGCTGCCATAACATCTATTATTAGATACAGTACCTCCTGTAAAATTGATGGTACCGTCGATTGCGTGTACTCCGCCGCCGCCGGAATTATCACCATCATCGCTTTTTTTGGCGGTATTGTTGTTAACACTGCCGCCGGAAATATCAAGGACAGAGCTTTCGCCCTTCATATATATACCGCCGCCGTAGGTAGCCTCGGTAGGATGTGTGGTTTCGTTATACTGCACGTTACCGCCGCTTAAAGTGAAGGTGCCGCCGTTCACGCAGACGCCTGCCCCAAGCCTTGCATTATTAGGAGTGCCCGATGCACCTATATTGCCGCCGTATACCTTAAGCTCACCGCCCGCAATGCAAACACCGCCACCGTGGTATGCCGCGTTTCCTATAACGCTGCCGCTTGTTACGTTAAAGGTACCGCCCTCTACGTATGCGCCTCCGCCGTACAGATTGTTGAAGTTTGTGCTATATCCCTCGCCTGTTGCATAGCCAATGATCTCTATTTCGCTACTAGCGATACAAGGAAGAAGGTTTGTCGTTGTAAAGACAAGCACTACATACCGCGCGCTTTGAGCACTACTTAAAGAAGCACTGTACGCTCTGTAATACGAGCCACTGCTGGTATATGAAACGGTTCCCATAGAAGCGTTAGAAGTAGCAGTAGTACCGTTGGTGCCATAGTAGATCTTTACGCTTGAGGGAAAACCTCTGTTTTCAGAAGTGGAATCGCGGTCATTCATGTGTGCGGTTACGCTTTTTATGCTGACCGTTTTTCCAAAATCAAACCAAACGTACAACGTTCCTCCCACTATACCAGTACACCAAAACTCTACACAAGGGCTTGGGGAACCGCTGAATATGTTTACCGCACCCGTATGAATCGTTCCGTCATTCAGCTTGCCGCTGTGATACGAATCCCACGTTGATGAACCATCTCCAAACCCCGAACCGTTTGCCGTGCCCGTTCCGTAATACTTAGCGTCGGGTGCAATGTTCTGAAGCACCTGAGTGCCGGTTAAGATAGCAGCTTTGTTATTTTTTATGGTAGCGCCTTGGAGGGTTGCGGTGCCGCTTTTTACGTATAAACCGCCGCCTTTTTCGGATGCTATATTGCCTTCGATTTCCCCACTCGTCATTGTAAGGGTGCCACTTTCCATATAAATACCGGCGCCGTTTACCGCGGTGTTATAGCCCAATTTTAATATCTTAGTAATGGCAACGGTTCCACCCGCTATGTACATACCGCCGCCGTTTTCGCTTGCAGTGTTGCAAAAATCACTAAAATTGGAATTAGAACCGCCTAAAACGAATGCTTCATTATTTATGGTGACATTGGCACCATTTGCAACGTATATACCGCCGCCGTTTTTTGCTGTGCTTTTACTTATATAAGTGTTCCAGCTTGTTGTACCGCTGCTGTAAAACTCGAAGTTGACAGTTGAATCAGAGCCCGCAAAAATACCGCCGCCGTTTTCGGTGGCTTTATTAGACTCCATAAGACACCTATAGTGATAAAAGGTGCCGCCGCTTGTGTATACTGCCCCGCCATTAACCGCATTATTACCGTTTACGGTACAGTTGGATAGCTTTGCAGTACCACCTGCTACAAACAAAGCGCCGCCGTTGCCTGTGGCTGTATTATTGTTCAAACAAGCTTGACCGTAGTTATTGTTGCTGCCTTTGATGTCAACGGTACCGCCCGTCATATAAATACCGCCACCGTTTACTGCCTTATTATTCTTAAAGAAGGAATAAGTAACGTTCAAGGTACCTGCGGCAACATAAGCACCGCCGCCATTACCGACAGCTTCGTTATAGGCAAAGCCCGGGTCGGTAGTTCTTGTTGCTGTAAGAGTGCCGCCGTTTAAATACACTGCGCCGCCGTTTGCAGCTGTATTTTTATAGGCAGAATCAGCTGTAGAGCTGGCGCCAATGGTAAAATAGGGATTATTAATAGTCATATTGGCAGAGCCTTCCAAATATACGGCACCGCCTTTGTTTGCCTTGCACTTACTAATCCAACCGGATATAGACTTGGTTGTTTGAAAAGTTGTACCACTGTTACCGGTGGCGTATATAGCACCGCCATTTTCCGCAAGGCAGTTTTCAAACCTACAATCATCGAGTGTCAACGTACCGCCGTTATTGCTTATAGCACCGCCGCTTCCTGACAAGGGGGCGGTATTGTTTTTTATAGAGGGATCGGAAGTAACGTGATTGTTGATCAGCATAGCGCCAACCAGGTTGCACGTACTACCGGATTCCATAACAATTATGGAGTCGGAAGCCGTGATATAGCTTGAGGAGCTTGCTGCACCGCCGTCAAAATGCAAAAGGTTATAATTATCGCCGGGCTTACCGGTGTTACCCGGTACAGCGCCAACAATGAGTTTGCCGCCGCTTTTTATGCGAAAGAAGGGACCTGTAAAGCCCGATGCGCGCACCAGACCTGTTTTTATCGGAGAACTGTTTGTCCAACTACCGGTTGTAATAACCAATTCCATTTTTCCGTGAACCTCTACGGTACCGCTTATTTCAATAAGTCGCTCAAAGCGGAAGCCACAATACCCACCTGAGGGTACGTTACCGCCTGTTATCTTAGTTACATTTGTGTAATCTGCCCAAGAATCCGTACCTTGAGTAGTATAATTTCCCGTCGTCAAATAACGATCAACCTTCGTCTCATATTCCCTGTCGATTACGCCTTCGGGAGTTATGGGGGCGGGGTTTTTGGGCGCGTTGGAAACAGTGGACACTTCCTCAGAAGTTTCCACACTCGTTTCCTCCGTATTTTCGCTTATTTCCTCCGTAGTTTCACTTATTTCTGTGCTTTCGCTTTCTTCTATGCATTCGCTTTCTTCTATGCATTCGCTCTCCTCTATGTTCTCGCTTGATTCTTCACCCACGGGGTCGTCGAGGGAAGGCGCAGTGGTACCGCCCATAGGATCAAGCTCTGCATCTGCAGAGGGGGCAGACACCACGGGATCCGAAGCCATTACGTTAGGAGTAGGTGCATCTGTGCTTTCAGACACTTCCCCACTGCTATTCTCAGCCGACGTATCGGAGGAGCTATCCTCCGTATCCTTTTCAAAAACAACGGCACCCTCCAAACCCAAAGCCTCAAGATCCGTATTTTCATCTATGGTAATATAGCCGTCTTCACTATATATGTCGTCATATATATCGCTGCTTTCATCGGGGAAAGCAGACACGTTTACGACAAGAAGAGAAGCAAGCATTGCCGCAAAAAGCAACAAAGCTATTACTCTTTTGGTGATCATAACAGCACCTCCGTGGATAAATATAATCTATAAAAATGCAATAATACCCCAAAGTATGTACATTAACATATTAATAATACACGAAGGGTTTGGATTTGTCAACAAAACCGCTAAAATCAAAAATTTGCTCGTTTATTATTTTTGTGCAAAAATACAATGTTTTTTTACCCGTAAAAAAACTTTTAATCGTTATTTAATCTTTATAATTTTGCTTAAAAAGTATTCAAATCTCCATACGGACTCGTCATACTACGCGAAAACCCCCGAAAAAAATAAAAAAAGGCAGTTAACTGCCTTTTTTTATCGATTTGATATGTTGGTATTTTTGTGCAAATTGCTAATACTAAATCAATTCACAACAGACAAGCTTACGCCTTCAAAAGACATAGGATACGGAGTGTTATCCTTAATATCGCCGAAGCACCACGTCCAATACATAATTGAAGAATCTGCGGTGAACTCAATATAACCGCTTTGCTTGCCCTTTTGATCAGTGTACCATGCGCGTTTATCGGCATTGGTCAAATCCAATTGGGGAATCGTATTTGCATCAATTTGATTTTCCCAAAAGTAGTGACTCGTTGGATGAGTGGTAAAAGCGCCGCATCCGTATGGATAGCTGTTAAGATACTCCCCGTTAAAGGTCTCGGAGAAATCAATTCTATAGGTCTTGCCGGGGGTAAGACCCTTTATGGGGAAATATACGTACTCAAAGTTAGTGGTGCCGGTCAGCGTAAAGTTGAACGAGTTCAGCGTTGCCGTCGCATTCTCAAGCTTGCCGTTAGAATCCGAGAAGTGCGTACCGTATTCCGACAGATAAATACCTGCTTGGGATTTATTCTTCTCCACCTTGGAATTGCCGTTCAGCCAGTACAAATATTCCAAATCGGATATAAATACCACCACGGGAGAAACACCGTTCTTTGAAATGATAAAGGATCCTACGCTGACATCTTGCTGCAAACTGCCGTTAGCGTACACTGCAGAGTTTTTATAGCGCCATGACCAATCGGTATAAGCGGTTACGCTATAGGTGCCTTCGGGAAGACTGAAGATGGTTTCGGAGCTGTTGCCAAGCATTGAAACGGAAAAGCTAACCGCTTCACCCGTGTTTGTAATACCGGACACAACGTATGCGAAGAGCTGATCAGATGACGCAACGTCGTTGCCTACTATGGTGGTGATGGTCAATTTATCAACACCGCTATCCGAAATGGCGAGGGTAAGGCAAACGTAAGTATCATCGGTATTGATATATCTCAATACGGATGCGTTAAGCTCGTTTTCGGTCTGATCAACGTACGCTCTGATGGGGTACAAATCCTTTACGTACCTACAACGCTGACCGCCCAAAATGGTGTTGCCGGCAAGGCCTAAAGCGTAGTTTGTGTCGCCCGTGTTATAGTCTTCGTACCAACCTTCGGCTACCTTGTAGGTCTCGTGGTTGATGGTCATAGAGCTTGCACGAGGAAGAACGAGTCTTGTGTTGACACCGTTTGCAAAAACGTCGTCTGCCGCGAAATCTGCTAAGTTTTCATACAATCCGCAAGGATTAGCGGTGGTGAGTGTGAAAACAGTCTTGTTGGAAGCACTTTCGCCGTCAACGATATACACACCGCCTCCAACGCCCTTTAAGTACTGATGCTCGTGATAAGAGGTCTTCAAGGAATCGGGAGTACCAACTGCCTTGTTAGAGCGTATCCAACCGCCGCTCATGGTAACGTCGGCACCGCTGATAGCGGAAATACCGCCGCCCTTAGATGCCGTATTTTCGGTAATATCCGTTCCCGAAATATTAACGGTTGCGTTGCTTGCGTGGATACCGCCGCCGTGAGAGGAGGCGTCGTTGAAGCTTACCGTGCCGTTCTTAAGGTTTGCAACTGCCGCCGAGCTTACGTACAAGCCGCCGCCGTATTTAGCCTCATTATGGCATACCGTACAATCTTCCACGTCAAGGGTAACACCCGAATGGTGAACGTACAAGCCGCCACCGTATTCGGTAGCAACGTTGCCGCCGTTTTCCACGCCTACCTGCGTACTGCCTTTTAAGGTAACGGTAACCGCACCCGTGGGGATGGAAGTATATACAGCACCGCCGTTTGCGGCAGTGTTGCCTTGGAAGGTACAACCGTCGATTATAAGCTTAGTAGCAGATACTTCGAAGTTGGTAGCAGTGCTCGTACTGCCTGCCCTCCAAGAGATGGCGCCGCCGTTGGAATTGGCACCGTTATTATTAACGTTGTCTTTGAAGGTACAGCCCGTAAGGGTCATAACGGC
The DNA here is from genome assembly GCA_017397805.1 of Clostridia bacterium. Classification (GTDB taxonomy): domain Bacteria; phylum Bacillota; class Clostridia; order Oscillospirales; family CAG-382; genus SIG636. Next base: position 23,241 of record JAFQHW010000076.1, read on the forward strand.
AGAAGCCTTGGTAGTGGTGATGGCACCGCCGTTAATGGGTTCTGTTTCATTGTTGCTTATTTGAGTTTCGTTGCATTCATTTTTGTTACCCTCGAAGGTAACGTTCGTTATATTGAATGCCTTAGCAACGACAAAATCATACGCCGTCTCTTTTTCCCAAAGAGTACCCAGGAAAATTGCAGAGCCGTTAGTCGCCTCACAATTCTTAATACTGCCGCCGTTATAGCTGATAGTGCCGAAACGGGAGATCAAGCATAAAGCGCCGCCGTAGCCGGCAAAATTTTGGCTCACAGTCTTACAACCGTCAAAGGTGCAACCGTCAAGCTTTAAAGTGATAATCTTGGTCTGATACTCAGCAGACGAAGCAACGCACTTCATGGCAATGCCGCCGCCTGCGGTTTCCGCAGTACAATCCGTGAACGCGTTATTGCTCAGATCGAGGGTAGTAAAGGTAGAACCGTCGTCAATGCATATACCGCCGCCGCCAAGGTTGGGGTCTTGATAATACCATTTTTTATCATCTAACAAAGATTTACATCCGTCAAATTTGCATTCTGTAATGGTTAGCTTGTTGCATGCTTGGTCGTGGATATACATACCGCCGCCGAAACGATTAGCCGTATTGTCTTCGAAAGTAACGTTGTTTATCACGTTACCGTTGGATGCATTATTGTTGTATATAAATATACCGCCGGCATTACGCGTTGAAGTGTTTTCGGATACGGTAACGCCGTCTATCGACACGTTGGAAGACTCTTTCATATAGATACCGCCGCCGCCGTAAGTGTCCGGATCGACGGTTCCGGTGTATTCCGCTTCGTTTTTGGATATCGTAACGTCCTTTATGATAACGCTCAGAGAATTTTCCAAATAAATACCGCCGCCACGGGAAGTAGCAACGTTACCCGATACGAGAACGCCCGTACCGCTGATCTCAACGCCCGTCGATCCGAAAACGGCAATACCGCCACCGAGAAGAGCAGTATTGTTACCGTTAATGATAGTGTTGCCGATTATTTTGCTATCGGTATTATTTTCACCCTTGAAAGAGTTAATGCAGATAGCACCGCCACCATAGCCGGGTGCCTTATTATCGGTAAAGGTGCCGCCGTTAACGGTAAGATTAACGTTGCCGTTAACGTACATACCGCCGCCGCTTGTAACGGCTTCGTTACCGCTTATGGTACCGCCGTTTATAGTAATGGTGGAAATATAGGTACCCTCACTTCTTGAGTAGATACCGGCACCGTTTTGCGCCGTGTTACCGCTTATGGCAACACCCTCGGAAATGGTGAGCGAGCCGCCTTCTTCAATGAATATGCCGCCGCCCGCGCCGTTGGTGGAAATATTGCCCGATATTTCACCGCCTGTTATCACCAAGTTAGTTATGGAGGAAGAAACGGTTCTCTTGATCACCGCGATACCGCCGCCGTGATGCTTGGAGTCGAAATCCTCCCCCGCGTTATCAACAGCAGTGTTATAATTAACGTTGCCCGTAATTTTACCGCCGCTCATCTGCAGAACGCCGCCGTTATAGCAGCATACGCCCGCGCCGCCGTAATTTTGCTGACCCTGAACCTTACCCGTCTCGCCAAGGGTATTGCCGGATATTTCACCGTCTGTCAGGATAAACTTAGCGCCCGTACCGTTGAGGAACACGCCGCCATCGGAGTTATTGGATATCTTACCGCCGCTCATTGTGAGGGTAGAATCAACCAAATACACAGCAGAATGACAACCGATATTACCGGATATTTCACCACTGTAGAAATTGACGGTAGAACCGTTGCAGTAGATTGCAGCGCCATCCCAAGCTGCATCGCTTTGGTTTCCTTGATTACCGCCGTTGCCCGTTAAGGAGGGGCCGTCGGTTTCCTCTGCACCGAGGGTAACGGTAACACCTCTTGCAGTTATGCCTGCGCCGCCACCGTTGCCGTTGCAAGATGCACTGTTATTGCGTATCGTTACACCGTCGCCTACGGTCAGGGTAATACCGTTGGCGTAATGAGTTCCATTTCTCTCTGCGTATATACCGCCGCCCTGTTCAGCTGAGTTAGAGTGAATATCACAGTCGGTGATTTCAACGTTCAAAGAGGCAAACTGACTGCCCTCATCGTCAAGATTGGTTGTTTCATCACCGAGGCAAATACCGCCGCCGTACCTTGCGTAGTAATTGGAGGATATGGTGCCGCCCGTAATTTCAACCGTTTCTTTGATTGCGCGGTTGAAGAAGATACCCGCACCCGCCTTGTTTATATTCGCGTTCAAATAGTTGCCGGTAACAGTACCTCCCGACATTTTAAATGAAGTAACAGAGCCAACCCAAATACCGCCGCCATGGTTTGCAGTATTGGTGTTTCCGCTAACTACCGTCGGATTGTTATCGTCGGCTTGGGACATATTGAACTTTATTCCGCTTCCGTACAGAATAATACCGCCGCCGCCACCGGTGGTGCATTGGTTCTGAGATATGGTGCCGCCGCTGTAATTAAAGTTTATAACGGCAGTTTCGTTATTTGAGCGCGCACAAACACCGCCGCCGTCGTCCCCGGCTTCATTGCCCGTTATGGTACCGCCGGAAATAGTCAGATTTCTTTCGGTGTTTGCTGTAAAGTTTCTGAAATATATACCGCCGCCGTCTTCCGTTGCCGTGTTGTTCTCGATAGTACCGCCGGAGATATTAACGGTGCCGCCGTATGCGCCGATACCGCCGCCGTTGGCAGCAGTGTTGGAGCTGATGGTACCGCCGGACATGGTGAAGTCGCCCAGGTTAAAAACACCGCCGCCCTCAACCGCACTGTTGGAGCTGATGGTACCGCCGGACATATTTACAGTGCCCGCGTTGTATATACCGCCACCGTAGGTAGTTTCTGTTTGTACTTCGGAGGTATAATAACCGTTGATTACTACTTCGCCGCAAGAAAGCCATTTCCCCGTTGCAGGGACAAAAGCTACAATAACATACAATCCTTCATGATTTTCGCCAGTAAAGGGATAAGCTCTAGTGTCATATACACCATTGCTCGTGCTATCTGCTTCGGTATATGTTCCGCCCTTGAGCGGATTGGAAAGATTAGAGGTGCTTTCTGAATTGCTCACATATACATTAATACTAGTTGGATACTTACACCCAAATAGACTATTTGTGTCCATGTAAACTTGCACATCTTTGATTACGGCTTTTTCCTTAAGCTCAAACACAATGTAAGCAGCATCGCCAGAGGTCAGTATAAACCCTGTACCATCGCTTCTACCACAAGCCGTGTTGCCATTATTCATTTTTCCCGAATGATAACTCGCAAAACCAGAATCACCGTACAAGGTATCGGTAATATAACTTGCGTCACTAGACTTTATAGCTCTACAATTTACACCTTTATACGTACCGTTGGGGGCAATATTTTCGGGAACAGGATCTATCTTCTCCGCTACCTTATTATTATTAATCGTACAGTCGCCGGAGAGGTTCAGGATGCCGCCGTTTTCTATGTATATGGCGCCGCCCTTTAATTTACCTTCGCAGTCAACTATGGAGCCGCCGCTAAGAGTAGCCACACCGCCGTCTTCGATATAAATAGCGGCGCCTTGGGTAGGCTTTTCAAGCTTTGTTGTCGTTCCGTACTTAGGGCGCTCGGACAAACCGCTTTTTTGTATTTTGCCGCTTACAAATTCAAGCTCACCGCCGTTGGCAACGTAAAAGGTGCCGCCCTTCTCTGCCGTGTTTTTATACAACAATTTATCGTTATCGGTGAGTTTTACGGTGGCAGTGCCTTCATTAACGTAGATAGCGCCGCCGTTTTGCGCCTCGTTCCAGCTGCCGGCGTACATACTTTCTATTATCAATTCGCCGCCGTCAACGTAAACGCCGCCGCCGTTTTGAGAAGCAACGTTACGGTAATAGCTCCAATCGCCGTTCTTGGTACCGTCTTCCTTTCCGTCGTAGGGCTCCGTGGAGCTGGCACCGAGGGTAAAGGAAGAACTGTCAATGGTCATCTTCGCCTTCGTGTTCTTTTCATCATCTTTGCCCAAATAAACGCCGCCGCCATCTTTGGCTGTACAGGGACCGATCCACGTATTAATATTCTCGTGTTCTACATTTATCACACCGCCGGTGGCGTAGATGCCGCCGCCGTAGCCGCCGGGGTTATCGCACCACTCTATTACGGCGCCCTTCATGGTCAGGGTGCCGCCTTCCATGTTAATGCCGCCGCCGTGATTGGTGGTGCTTACGTTTTCATTAAACCTTATTCTTACGTTCTTGCCAAGGTTACACGTACCACCATACATCAAAATCAAAGGATCGTTAACCGTTACGGGTTCAGAGGCATTGACTTCAGTGTTTCCGTACTTGAAGCCGTTGCTGCCGCCGTCAAGATACAGTTTGCCGTCGGCGCCGGAAACATCGTAATCAACGTTAAGCGTGCCGCCTTCATATATTACAAACATCGGTTCATTGTAAGTAACGGTATCGCCGTCCTTGTTTTTATCTTTTCTGAAAAAGCCGTAGAGTCCGTCAGGACCACCGGTAGTAGCAGTTATATTAAGAGTGCCTTTAACGTGGTAGGTGCCATTCATCCAAGCAACGGAGTTGAACGTAATGTTATAAGTCTCTCCATTTTCAACAGTGCCGCCCGTACAGTATTCGTAGCCATTATAGGTTATGCTGCCCGACAGACGAGTAGAATAATCCTTATCAACTACGTTGTTGTTAACGTTCTCTGCGGGGGTGTCGGTTTCTTCTTCGGTAGTATTGGTGTTATTACCGTTATACTGAGGTTTTTCGTTTTTATCTATGGGTTTTTTTCCGTTTGCGGTATCAGTAGCATCGGGGGTGGTGCTTTCATTACCTGCTTCAGCTTCACTTTCTTCAGAGGATACGGAGGTATCGGCAGATATCTCACTGTCGCTTACTTCGTCGTTATCTTCATTTATTATATAGCTTTCCTCTTCGGATTGGTCTTCGGAAGAATCCTCTGCAGGGTCACCGAAAACAATCACATCGCCCAGACCGTATCTATCCGCGTCCGCGCTATCGTCGATAGTGATACACTCTTCTTTGGACTGTTCACCCGACAATTCATCTTCCGTGTAGCTTATATTCTCCTTTGCTGAAATATTTACGGTCAGCAACGAAGCGATAATCGCCATGCACAGCAGGAAAGCCAACAAGCTTTTCATTTTTATATATTTCATAATATTACCCCCGAAGTTGTATAAAAACAATTTCGCAAAAATATCCTAATACATCCTGATACATAGTGTATTATATAATATTTTTTTCGTTTTGTCAACCGTTAAAGGCTGAAAATAGTTTATGCTTATAAACGTTTTTTGCGGAAATAAAAATTCGGGGTTTGCTCAAAAGCAAATCCCGAATCTTGATTGCGTTATTTATTATTTGATGCCGGAGTTATTTTTAAGCATTACGTCGTGGTAACCGCCCTCTACTATACTGGTAGCGGAAACAACGGTAATCTTTGCGTTCTTCTGCAGGTCGGGGATATTTATAACGCCGCAGTTGCACATGGTGGACTTAACCTTGTACAAGCTCTTGTTAACGTTATCCTTTAAGCTACCCGCGTAGGTAACGTAAGAGTCAACACCTTCTTCAAAGGAAAGGCCCGTTTTGCCGCCCAAGTCGTATCTTTGCCAGTTGCGGGCGCGGTTACTGCCCTCGCCCCAATATTCCTTAACGTAGCTGCCGTTAACGAAAAGTTTTTCCGTAGGGCTTTCGTCAAAGCGCGCAAAATATCTGCCGAGCATCAAGAAATCAGCACCCATTGCAAGCGCCATGGTCATATGATAGTCGTGAACGATGCCGCCGTCGGAGCAAACGGGGATATAGATGCCCGTCTTCTCAAAATACTCGTCTCTTGCCGCGGCAACCTCCTGCAACGCGGTAGCCTGACCTCTGCCTATGCCCTTCTGCTCACGGGTGATACAGATAGAGCCGCCGCCGATACCAACCTTTATAAAGTCGGCACCCGCTTCTGCGAGGAACATAAAGCCGTCTCTGTCAACTACGTTGCCTGCGCCAACCTTCACACTGTCACCGTACTTTGCACGGATAAAGTCGATGGTCTTCTTCTGCCAGCAAGTATAACCCTCGGAGGAGTCGATACAAAGAACGTCTGCGCCCGCTTCAACAAGTGCGGGAACTCTCTGCTCGTAATCCTTGGTGTTTATACCTGCGCCTACTATATATCTCTTTTGGCTGTCAAGAAGCTCGTTGGGGTTTTCCTTATGTTGGCTGTAGTCCTTACGGAACACAAGGTAAAGCAATCTGCCGTCGTTGGAGATTATGGGGAGCTGGTTGATCTTATTCTCCCAAATTATATCGTTTGCTTCTTTTAAAGTCGTGCTTTCGGGTGCGGTTATCAGCTGATCAAACGGAGTCATAAATTCCGTAACCTTTGTATCAAGCTGCATACGGCTTACGCGGTAATCACGGCTGGTGATGATGCCCAAAAGCTTACCGTCTGCCTTTCCGTTATCAGTTACCGCTATGGTGTTATGGCCCGTACGCTCAACCTCGTTCAATACGTCTGCCAAAGTTGCATCGGGGTTCAAATTACTGTCGCTTACCACGAAGCCTGCCTTATACGCTTTTACGCGGGCAACCATTGCCGCCTCGTCCTCTACGGACTGGGAGCCGTATATAAAGGAGATGCCGCCTTCCTTTGCCAATGCGATGGCCATGGTATCGTTAGATACGCTTTGCATTATCGCAGAAACCATAGGTATATTCAAATATATATCGGACTGCTCACCCTTCTTATACTTAACGAGAGGAGTACGCAAGGAAACGTTTGCGGGGATACAATCCTCGGAAGTATAGCCGGGAACCAGCAGATATTCACTAAAGGTACGAGAAGGCTCGCTATAATAATATGCCATGATCAAATCTCCTTTTTGCTTTTATCTGTATATAGGATGCTTTTCGCAAAGGGCGATAACCTCGTCGGTCACGCGATCTTTACTGCCTTCAAAATCGTTAACAACGTCATAGAAGAAGTCTGCTATCTTAAGCATTTCCGCTTCCTTAAAGCCTCTTGCGGTAACGGCGGGAGTACCAACGCGCAAGCCGCTGGTAACAGTAGGCTTCTGAGGGTCGTCGGGTACGGAGTTCTTGTTAGCGGTTATATGAACCTCGTCAAGTCTTATCTCCAATTCCTTACCGGTTATTCCGCTATCTCTAAGGTCGAGAAGCATCAAGTGATTATCGGTGCCGCCTGTAACCAGGTTGAAGCCTTTATTAAGAAGCGCGGAAGCAAGGGTGCTTGCGTTCTTAACTATTTGGTTTTGATATACCTTGAATTCATCCTTCAAAGCTTCGCCGAACGCAACGCCCTTAGCGGCTATAATATGCATAAGGGGGCCGCCCTGAGTACCGGGGAAAACTGCCTTGTCTATCTGCTTTGCATATTCCTCTTTGCAAAGGATAAGACCGCCGCGGGGACCTCTTAAGGTCTTATGGGTAGTGGTGGTTACAACGTCTGCATAAGGAACGGGAGAAGGATGCTCACCTGCCGCAACAAGACCTGCGATATGCGCCATATCAACCATAAGATACGCGCCTACTGCGTCTGCAATCTCACGGCAACGCTTGAAATCTATCGTTCTGGGATATGCGCTGGCACCTGCCAAGATAAGCTTGGGCTTATGCTCAAGCGCCAAAGCGTACATTGCATCGTAATCGATACGCTGCGTTTCTTTATTAAGACCGTAGGGGATAATGTTAAAGTACTTACCGGAGATATTAACGGGAGAACCGTGAGAGAGATGGCCGCCGTGTGCAAGGCTCATGGAAAGCACGGTATCACCGGGGTTAAGAAGTGCATAAAAGGTCGCAAGGTTTGCGTTTGCGCCGCTATGAGGCTGAACGTTGGCATGCTCTGCACCAAAAAGCTTCTTTGCACGTTCTCTTGCTATTTCTTCCACCACGTCCACGTAACCACAGCCGCCGTAGTATCTTTTGCCGGGGTAACCCTCTGCATACTTATTGGTGAGAACGGTACCTGCCGCAAGAAGAACTGCTTCGGAAACGATGTTCTCGGAAGCGATAAGTTCTATATTATGGCACTGTCTGTTAAACTCATCGTTGCACGCACCGTAAATCTCAGGGTCGAAATCCTTTAAAGCATCAAAAAACATAATTAAACATCCTCCTACCTCTTTGAAACAATAAGCCATTTTAATATGAAATATTGTAACACAACAGTAATAATAAGTCAACCGCTTTTATTACAAAAAACGGCTGACTTTTACAATTTATTTTGGTAGCGTGTACGCTATTTCGTAAACAACGCTTATATCAGTGCACGTTTCAACACATATTGACTTTTCGTGCTTTTTTGGTTATAATTTAAAAAAGCGGTTTTGAGGTGATTTGGTTTGTTTAAAAAGCTTATATGCTTTGCTGTTTCGGTTATTATGATTTTATGTACTGCCGCTTGTTCTTCGGAAGACGATGCTTTGTCGGCTATATCTGCGGAGTCAAAAAAGCAACTGTATATCCAATGGCTTACGTTACCCGAAGAAAGCAAAGATATAAAGGTGGTAAACACCGTTCCTTCATCGGTACAAATAAGCTTTAAGGGTTGTGGCTACAAGGAGATAAACGCATTTGCAAAAACGGTGGAAGATGCGCTTAAAAGCAAAGGATATCAGCTCTACACCCCTATATATGACAAGGCTATGCTTGCTACCGACATCGTTGCTGCTACGGATATTACAGCCGTTGTAGAAGACGAAAGCTTCAGCGGTGAAGCCTACGGCTTTTTATACAAGGCGGAGGGGCGCTTCATTGAATTGAAGATAAGCTACTACGGCAGCGCGGGCGGAGAGTACGGAAACGGACTTTGCAAGGTACATATTTTTGACAGCAGCGACCATTACGCTCGTTTTGATAAGGAGATAGGCAATGAAGAATAAAAAGGTTCAATTTGCGTTCAGCTACGGCAGCACAAACGAAAAGGCGTGCTACGCCTTTTACGTTGCAGACGAAAAATGCCATTGCGATTTTACCGACGATGAGGGTGCGCACCACAGCTTTTCCGGCAAGCCTATGCCGGAGGGATTTTGGGATAAGCTTACGGAAATAGCCGAAAAGCACGAAATGTTTCAGTGGAAGGCACCCAGACTGTTTAAACGATTCGTTTTAGATTTAAGCGCAGGCGTGTTGAACGTGGAAGTGCTCTTCCCCGACGGCAGAAAAATAAATGCCAACAGTATGCACGGCGAGCCGAACAATTTAGCAGAAGTCGCCGCGGAGCTTAAAGCACTGTTTACAAGCTTGGAATAATTAATAGTCTCACGATGACAAAAAACTGCTGCGGAAGTAAACCCGCAGCAGTTTTTTGGCTAATGAGGATTATTTAAATTTTAAAGAAAAATTTTATTGAAAAAGCTTATCGACTATGTTATAATGTAAGACGATGATCAGCTGTTTTCAAGCACTGCTTTCGTTACGGTTGCACATATGAGTTTGTGTCCGTCCTCCGTGGGATGGATACCGTCCTTGCATATAAGGTTTTCAAAATTATGAGCAGTCAGGAAAACGCTTCTCAGATCCACGAGCTTTGCTTTGAATGCATCGGCTATTCTTTCGGTTATACGGTTATAGCTTTCATGCCAGCGATAAAGCATATTTTTATCGCCCAACCAGCCTAATATGGAATCGTAGTTTAGTCCGCGGCTTATCCAATTCATATAGCGTTCACTGTCAAGCGGTACAAGGTTAGACACGAGCACCTCTGCGCCCATGGATTTTGCGTAGGCTACGCAATCCCTGTACATATCCTCAAATCTCTCGTGGGATACTGCGGCGCAGTGTTCCGTTTCAGGTGAATCGGACACTTCTTTCCAACGGTAGTCGCAATCGTTACCGCCGTATTCAAAGAGCACTATATTATTTTCGTCATATTCCGTTATTTCTTCTCTGAGCACGCGCTCACAATAATTTATGGTGGCGCCCATTTTAGAGAGATTTATTACCTCATAGCCCTGCTCTTCCAGTCGGCTGTAGTCGGGCTTACACAATTTATATTTGCCTATGCTGTCAGCGTAGGTCACACCTTTGAGTATAGAGTCACCAAAAATTAAAAGCTTGCTCATATTCTTCCTCCTTGTTCTTGCCTTTTGGAAAACAATTACAGTATAACCATAGGGCTGAAAATGTACACCCCTTGTCGTTTTTTAAAACTATACTGTTGAGGAAGCACTTAGTAGAGTTATTTTTTTGAACTCTACTGACAGTAGAATATCTTGATTTTATGCGGTTTTACAAACTCCACCTTCAAGAGAAAGGAAAATTATGGACTTGTTGCGCAAAAACATAGCATCAAATATAGCAAAGTTGAGAAACAACGCAAAGTTGACGCAAGCGGAGCTGGCGGAAACGCTTTCGTATTCCGATAAATCCATTTCCAAATGGGAAAGGGGCGAGTCCGTACCCGATATTTACGTGCTTAACACTATTGCCGAAATGTTCGGGGTAACGGTGGATTATTTATTGGAAGAACACAGACCCGAAGAAAAAGTCGTTACCAAGACCGAGACGGCAATCAGAAACAAAAAACTGATTACCATTATTTCCATGCTGGGATTTTTGCTTTTGGTAACCGTTGCGTTCACCTCCGTCTGGGCGGCTACCGGCGTGTTTTCTTGGATAGCATTCGTTATTGCCGTGCCTATCGAGTTTATAATTCTTTTGGTTTTCAACTCTGTATGGTTTAACAGACACAATAATCTGTATATAGTTTCAGGCATTGTTTGGTCCATATTAGCCGCGATATATCTATCGTTTTTGGTGTTCGCGGGACGAAACATCTGGATGCTTTTCGTTATCGGTGCTCCAGCCCAAATAGTTACTTATTTGTGCTTTAAAATCAAAAAATCAGCAATCGACAGCGCTAAGACCTCGCAATAAATATTTAGACTGCAAAAAAGCTTGTGACGGAAAAACACCGCCGCAAGCTTTTATTTTTATGTTACTTAATCAGTTTTCTCCGTTTCCTTGCCATAGAGATGAATATATCCCGCCCTTTGACAAGAGCTCGTTATGGGTACCGCGCTCAGATATCCCCTCATCGGTTATAACCAATATTTCATCGGCATTCTTAACCGTTGTAAGCCTGTGGGCAACCACAAGGGTGGTTCTGCCGCGGCACAGCTTGTCAAGGCTTTGCTGTATCATCTGTTCCGTAGCGTTGTCAAGAGCGCTCGTTGCTTCGTCAAGAATCATAACGGGAGGATTCTTCAAAAATGCGCGTGCAATGGATATTCTTTGCTTTTGACCGCCCGAAAGCTTAACACCTCTCTCCCCTACTACCGTGTCGTAGCCTTTTTCAAGTCCCATTATATAGTCGTGGATATTTGCATTCTTTGCGGCTTCTTCCGCCTCGGCACGAGTTGCATCGGGTCTGCCGTAGATTATGTTCTCGTACACCGTAGAATTGAACAAAAATACGTCCTGAGCCACTATACCCACGTTATCACGCAGCGAGCTTAGGCTTATATCCTCAACGTTAACTCCGTCAAGGCTTACGGTGCCCGATTTCACCTTATAAAACCGAGGTATCAAATGGCATATAGTGGTTTTGCCGCCGCCCGAAGGGCCTACCAGTGCCAAGGTCTTGCCTGCTTCTATGGTAAAACTCAGCTTGTCAAGAACCGTATCACCCTCACCGTAAGCGAAGGATACGTCCTTAAATTCAACCTTGCCTTTGGCTTTTTCTATGGTTACCGCGTTCGGCTTATCTTCTTCAGGCTGTTGGTCTATTATCTCGCAAAAGCGCTTAAAGCCCGTCATACCGTTTTGATACTGCTCGATAAACCCTATAAGTCTTCTTATGGGTGTAGTAAACACGTTTATATAAAGTACGAAAGCGGTAAATTCCGCAATATTGATACTTCCGTAGTAGCAGAAAAGGCCGCCGGCAAGATACATCGCCATCATCAAAAAGTCGGTTATAAAGGTGGTACCGCTGTGGAAAACACCCATCGCCTTGTACATCTTTTTGCGAGCGTCCACCAATCGGTTGTTTCCTTCCTCAAAGCGGCGGCTTTCGTCAGCGTTACTGTTATACGCTTTTGAAACGCGGATACCGGAAACGCTGTTTTCCAGATTAGCGTTAACCTCGCCCACTTCCACGCGGGATTTGGTAAACGCATCGGACATTTTTAACCGCTGTTTTGCGGCAAAGAATACCAAAACGGGCAGAAAGGCAAAAATTATCAGAGTCAGAGGCATACACATCCGCCCCATCATTATGAAAGCGCCTATAAGCATTATTACGGATAAAAACAGATCCTCCGGCCCGTGATGCGCCAACTCGGAAACGTCCATAAGGTCGTTGATGATACGGGACATTATGGTTCCCGTCTTGTTGTTGTCAAAATACGTAAGCGGTAGCTTTTGCAGATGGTCGAACACGTCCTTACGCATTTGCGCCTGCATACGTACGCCCATTACGTGACCGTAGTACAGCACGAAATAGTTAAGACCCATCTTCAGAAGATATACGCCTAAAAGCACCGCCGCAAAAACGACGAGCATCTTAATTTGACCGTTGGGAATATAATCGTTCAACATACGGCGGGTGATTTCAGGATAAAACAAATCGCAAGCCGCCAGCAACAAAGCGCAAAGCATATCAGCCGCAAACAGTGTTTTATGCGGCTTATAATAAGAAATAAATCGTTTAATCATATTGAATTCCGCTACTTTCTGTAGTATAATTAACTAAGTGCCTACGATTATAACATACAATTTTGTTTTTTTCAAGGGCATAAAACCCCCAAGTATAAACGGAGGATTTATATGAAAAAAATTTTTTTGTGCACACTTATGCTTGCGGCTTTGCTTTTATGTTCTTGCAACAAGGAAGTAAAAGAGCCTGAAAAAGACGGAAGTCAACAGATAAGCGCCGAAATAAGCAACGAAATAAGCAACGAAGGCGCAAATGAAAGCGCAGAACTTGAAGCCGAGGTTAAATACAGCTATGCAATGGGCATGAAAAGCCTTGAAAAATCAGAAGGCATTTTGCCCATACAAGGTGTGAGCATCAGCTGTGAGAGGGCTGAACTTTTAACGCGAGCCGAGTCTTTATTTGATAAAGGCAATACCGCTGTTGAGCTTGTTTTAGATGAAGGTTTTACTATCCCCGATGCTAACGAACAGCTAAGCGATCAAGGTTACCGAATAGAGGTTACCGACAAGATAACGATTACCGCATCCACCGAAGTAGGCCTATATTACGGGACACGAACCGTAAGCGATTATATAAAGCTACAAGGATGTATGGAAAAAGGCGTGTACACCGATTGGCCCGATGTGGCAGAGCGCACCTTGCATCTTGATACAGCAAGAAAATACTTCACAAAAGACTTTATAATCGATATGATTGAAGAAGTTTCCGCTTTAAAAATGAACGCCGTGGAGCTTCATTTCAGCGAAAACGAAGGTTTTCGCATTCAGTGCGATACAGACCCCGCAATAGTATCCGACGATTACCTTACCAAGGACGAGGTGCGTGAAATAATTTCCGCCGCCAAAGAGCTTTACGTGGAGATCATCCCCTCCTTCGACTCGCCCGGTCATTTGTTGCAGATTCTTTCCGTTCACCCCGAATACACTTTGACCGACGTAGACGGCTATAATTCCCCTAAAACGTTGGATATAACGAATCCCGATGCCATAGCGTATATTAAGTCTTTGCTTGATGAATACGCGGAGCTTTTTGCAGACTGTAAAAGCTTTAACATAGGCGGTGACGAAAGCTTCGGTTGGTCCAACGTAGACAGAATGCAGTTCAGCGCCTGGAAGGTTTTGGAAGATTATGCAAAAGCCACCTACGGTGAAGAGGCAAACGCCCACGACGCTTTTCTCGGATACATTAACGATATAGCCAAGCATTTGACGGACAAAGGCTTTGCCGTAAGAGCTTGGAACGACGGATTGCTACGAACCGTAGGTCAAGCGGCGGTTCTTAAGCCGTCAGCCCACATTGATATATGCTTCTGGACCGTAGGCGGTGTTCTTAAAGCCGAGGACGTATCTGAGTTTATAGAAAACGGTCACAAAATATATAACGTAAACGAGCAGTATATGTATTACGTACTCAAAGAAGATTATGACCAGCCTAAGGCTACCGAGATATTCAAAAACTGGAACGCAGGCGTTTTTACGGGTGACAGCGGAAATTATAAAAATCCTGAGCAGGTGGGAGATCAGCTTCAGGGAGCGTATTTCTGTATTTGGTGTGACCACCCCAATACTCAGTCCTCCTCAGCGGTTAAAGCAAACAGTGCAAGACCTATGGCGGCAATGGCAGTAAAATCCTGGAATGCCAAACCCCACGTCGCGTACAGCGATTTTGCCGCGCAGTTCAACTCACTTATAGGATAATAAAATGCAAAAATGAGAGGGTGCGTCCTCTCATTTTTTGTTGTTTTATATCTTTATTGCTTTTTCTATATCTGCGACGGAGGAATCACTTGTAGGCTTTTCCATCACTATACCGCTTTTAAAGGTTTTATTATTCTTCAGTCGCAAATAAATATAATGCCTTGTAACGGTCAGCTGAACCACAGAGGAATACGGAATTTTCATTTCCTCTTCACCGATAGTTACCGATAGCTCTTCCTGATAGAATTTACAACACAAGGTCCCCTCTTGCTTTTCCTCGTCAAATGACATCCCTTCCGCAAAAAGCTTTGGCCCTCCGACAATTACGTACAGCATAAAAGCCGCAGTTATTGCGGAAAAAATGCAAAGCATTTTATCGTTCCCGTAGAAGCCGTAATAAAAAGAGAAGATGGCAAGAACCAAGAAAAACATGGTGTACACTATCAAGTGCATATTGTGGAGGCTGAACCAATAAAATTTGCGGCAGGCAACGGAATATCCTACGGAGCTTGTACGAACAAGCTCGGCTATAGGTCCTTGCCTGTTTTGACTTACTGCAACGAATTCCTGCGTGGCAGGTTCAGGTACTGCCTCTTTAATAGCCGTTAGTTCCTCGCTTGCGGTTATTTCTTCATTTACGGCGTTGTTTTTCTTTTTTTTACTCAACACCCTCACCTCTTGCGCTGGCTTTTGCGGTAAAAGGCTCCGCTTTAACAACGAAACGCTCGTGATAAACCTCACCGACCATACCGACTTTATCGTAAACCTCCGCGGTAAAAACCATTTTTCTGCCGTCAAGCTCGGTCAATGTGCAAACGCACTTAACCTCCATACCTACGGGCGTGGGAGCCAAATGCTTAACGTTTATTACCGTACCTACGGTAGTTTGACCGGGTTCCAAGCCGCCGTCCAAAACCAAGCACGCCGTTTTCTCAACCAACGCCGCCAGCGCGGGAGTTGCAAAAACGGGAAGACTGCCGCTTCCCACCGTCGCCGCGGTATTCGTATCGTTAACCACAACAGTACATTCGGCTTTCATACCTATATTTAACATTATATACACCTACTTTCTCCATTGATTATA
>JAFQHW010000077.1 GCA_017397805.1 Clostridia bacterium
GCTATGCTGTACGGGGATTGGAATTCCTTTGAGGGGGCGTTCTTCCCCGAATTTTGCGCTGACGTGCACGTTTGCCGACCTTTTGAAATTCCCGCCCGATGGCAGAAATTCCGCGGTCTTGATTACGGTCTTGATATGACCGCTTGCTTATGGATTGCCGTGGCACCCGACGGCAGGCTTTACGTTTACAGAGAGCTTTACAAATCGGGATTGCTGCTTTCGGAGGCGGCAAAGGAGATACGGCAAAGCACCCCAAACGGTGAAAGCATCCGATACACCGTCGCCTCCCCCGATTTATGGAACAGACGACAGGAAAGCGGAAAAAGCGGCGCGGAAATTATGTGCGCCGCGGGACTTACGGGCCTTAAAAAGGCAGACAACGAGCGCATTAACGGTTGGCGCGTGGTCAGGGAATATCTTAAGGACGGCAAGGACGGCAAAAGCGGTATATGTATTTTTGACTGCTGTGAGAATCTTATCCGCTGTCTGCCCCTTCTAAGGTTTGACGAAAACGTGAAGGAGGATGCGGCAAGCACTCCCCACGAGATAACCCACGCACCGGAAGCCTTAAGATACGCCCTTATGTCCAGAGCACCCAAATCCCTTGCAGAAGAGAAGAAGGCGCTTTCCTACACCTACAGCTTTGAAGGCAGGAAACCCGAAAAAGAACCCTACAGAAACATAATAGACTACTAAAGGAGGATTTATGTTAGGTAAAAAGAAAAACCCTTGCACCGAGGATTGGGCACTGTTTGAAGAAGGCAGAGCCTACAACAATTCCATCGACTTATATAACACGGTCAACCGCAACGAAAGGTTCTACCGCGGCGACCAATGGACGGGTGTGGACTCCGGCGGATTGCCCAAGCCCGTATTTAATATCTTCAAGCGTATCATCGGCTATTACATTTCTTCAGTAATGCAAAGCCGCACGGCGATACGCTTTTCTTATGCCTCGCCCTTCGGTGATTCGAGCAGTATTTCACAAAAGGAAGCTGAAAGCATCACTGAGGTTATAAATAAAATCATGGAAGCAAAGGCTGACAAGCTGAAGCTTAACAACCTGCTTTACGACGCCCTGAAGGATGCCGCCCTTAGCGGCGATGCTATTGCATATACGTATTGGGATAGTTCGGTAAAGACGGGACAACCCTTCACGGGGGACTTCAGAACGGTGTTGGTAGATAACACTAACGTGTTCTTCGGCAATCCCAACAGCAAAAACGTTCAAGCTCAGCCTTATATTCTTATCTCGTCCAGAGAAACCGTCGCTTCACTTATCAAGGCGGCCAAGGAAAACGGCGTTCCCGAAAACGAGATAAGCAAAATACGCTCCGATGACGATACCGCTTACGAAAGCGGCGACAGAGCCGAAAAGGAACTTGAGGGCACCAAATGTACCGCCCTTATCAAGCTGTGGAAGGACGAAAACGGGAAGGTCTGCTACCGCAAGTCAGTTAAAAATGCCGTAATATGTCCCGACACGGTAACGCCTCTGTCAATGTACCCCGTCTGCTTCATGAATTGGACGGGAATAAAAAACTCCTGGCACGGACAAGCCGTTGCCACGGGACTTATCGAAAATCAGGTCTTTATTAACAAAGGCTTTGCTATGGCGATGAAGCATATGATGGATACCGCGTTCTCCAAGGTGGTCTACGATTCCACTATCATAGACAGCTGGACGAACAAGGTGGGCGAGGCCATCGCAGTTAACGGCAGTGTGGATAACGTGGCTAAGGTTCTTCCTGCCGGTCAAATGCAATCGGGTATGCTTGAGCTTCTTTCCATGGCAATAAGTCACACCAAGGAATTTTTGGGAGCTACGGACACCGCCCTGGGCGACGTGGACCCCAAAAATACCTCCGCTATTTTGGCACTTCAAAAAGCGGCGGCTATTCCCTTGGAAAATATAAAACGCAACCTGTTTTCCTTTGCCGAAGGGATAGGGCTCGTTTGGCTTGATTTTATTTTTGCATACTACGACGACCTACGCTTAGTAGAAACGGGTGAGGGTTACGAAAAGCTACCCCTCAGCCGCTACAAAAACTGTATATTCGATTGCCGAGTAGAAGCGGGTACTGCCAGCTATTGGTCTGAGATTGCCTCGTTAAATACTTTAGACGCCCTCTTACAAGCAGGCAAGATCACCTTAAAGCAATACCTTGAGCGAATACCCGACAAGCTTATACCGAAAAAGAACGAGCTTTTGGAGGAGGTTTCGGCCGCCGCCTCCGAAGAAAAGGAAGGAACAAAATGACAAAAGAACTGCTTTATGACATTATCGAAGATATAGCGGCAGACGCGGATATGGACGTAGATAGCTTCGTGCGCTCTCTTGAGAAGCAAAGAAACGATTTCTTCTATCAAAAGAACGCTTCCCTGCCCAAGGATGCCGCTGACTACGTAAATGCCGCCAGAGAAGAGAAAAAGGCTTTAAGAAGCGAAAGGCGAACCCAAGCCAAGAAGGATAAGCTTTCCCAAGAGATAAAGCTATTCAGAAGGATTTTTCCCAACGTAAAATCCGAAGCCATACCCGACTCCGTATGGAAGGATATGGAAAGCGGCATTCCCCTACCCTACGCTTACGCGCTGTTTCTGACTGCGGATAAAGGCAACCGCAGCTATGCGGACAGCATAAACGAGAAAAACAGCGAGGGTGCACTTCCGCCCGTCAACGGCGACGGTGAGAGCGAGCTTACTATGGAGCAGGTGGAGGCAATGTCCCCCGAAGCCGTAAAGAAAAGCTTCCCTCAGATACTGCGCTCCTTGGGCAAATGGAAAATATAAGTTTATTTTAGAAAGGAAAATTTATGGCTAACTATAACAGCATTGAAAAAGTAATTGCTGCGGAGATACTCCGCACCAACGAAGACAATCTTTTGGCAAACACTATTTGTTACACCGATTTCAGCGGTGACATCAAAAGCGCGGGCGACAGCGTTACCTTCGTAGGACTTTCCGAGCCTTCCGTATACGACTACACGGGTGAGGTTACCTACGAAGATATTGACGATGCCGCTACCACCCTTTATATTGATCAGGACAAGGCTTTTTCATTTAAGGTTAAGGATATTGAGGAGCTTAGAAGCAGTGTGGGCCTTAAAGATTCTCAGACCAAGCGAGCATCCTACAACCTTAAAAATCAGGTAGATGCCTACGTATTCGGTCTTTATCCTCAGGCGGGCA
>JAFQHW010000012.1 GCA_017397805.1 Clostridia bacterium
ATCACCGAAGAGGGTGAGTGGACCTATTACAACTATTTTGGCAACGGCTGGTTTATGGAGATATTTGTTCGCAACTCTATTAGCGAGGAGAACTACGAATACTCCGTTAGCGTAAGCGCAACGGATTCTTTGTTTGCTCTTCCCGAGTCTATCGATGGCATCCCCTTACCCCAGTGCGGTATGACAGACAGCGACTACAATAAAAACTACACCATTCAGGATTTCACCAACGGCTACGAGGACGTTGACTTTAATCTTGAAAGCGACAAGCTGCCTGAGGCAAGCTACGCCGCATGGTTTGAATATCATTGTTCAACCAATCAGGATTCTATGGACTACTCGGCTAAGCTCAAGGAGCTTGGTTGGGACGTGGTATGGGAAAGCAACGAAGAAAACGGCCATCGTTGTGCCTTGAAGAAGGACGGCGTTTACGCAGTATCCAACTATATCGCAGACGATTGCGTTTTGCAGGTAGGATTTTCCGATATGATAGAAAACCTATCTTATTAACATAACAAACGCATTTGGGCGAATTTTACAAACTTAAACATTTATAATTTGAGGTATTTATATGAACAACACGTTGCGTAAAAACTTTTTTTGGCATCTTTGCGGCGGTCAGATTACGCAAAAACAATAAAAATAGACTATATAAGGAGAGTTTGTTATGAAAAGAATTTTAAGTTTAACTTTGGCATTAGTTATGCTGTTATCCCTTTCCGGTGTAACGGCAAGCGCAGAAGATACGCTGGATATTTCCGCGTTTGAGCTTCCCAAGCCCGTAGCTCCCGACTACTTTATCTATACCGACGGGGATGCAAGCGAAGGGGCCCACGACGATCTTAGAATGTATATGGTTGTGGACCCGGAGGTTATTGCCGTTTCATCCGAATGGTCCGAAAACACCGAAGCTTTTTATGAAAAGTACGGTCTTTGGTACTTTAATATTGTGATGCAGTATGACGTTTCCCTTGACGGCGAAACAAACTGGCAATACACACCCGAGTGGGACACCGAGTATTACAACGGAGGCTATGCCGATGGATACCAATACGAAGGTATCAGAACAGACATGATAGAAGATTTTGAATTTTTCTGGTTGGTATATCACGAGGGGCAGGGCTCCGATACCTTCAAACCCTATCAGCCTGCAATAATTACCGATATATACCACGATTACGGTTATGATAGAGAGGTTTACTCCTTTGATACCAAAAACCACAGCCTTTACATCCGCTGCCGTTACTATATGGAATGGGAACCCTTGGTGGAGTACGAGGAGGGCAACGGCCCCGGCGAAAAACAGATAGCAGTTTCCGATTGGTCGGAAAGCGCTGTCTTCGGCAAAAACTCTACCCAAAAGATACCCGACGAGCCTACCTCCTACGAAGCCCCGGTTATCTCCGACCTTCGCATAGAGCTTCAGGATGACGAGGAGTGGTATTGCATTGAGTTTGTACAGGATACACCCGATTCCGTTTGGGAAGCATACCTTTATTATATGATGAACGATTATTTCGAGCCGCTTAATCTGGACTCTCAGGTAAGCGTAAACGGCGGTGAGTGGATAGATGCCTACGTGGCAAACAGTGAGTGGGCAACGAAAGACGGTGAAAGAACATTAGTCTTTGACGGCTCCGACGACCTTACCCCCGATACCAACGTAAAGCTTCGCGTTCGTTTTTCAGGCCCTCACGGCTATTCGGCTTGGTCCAACGTACTGGAGGTTAACGGTGTACACGCTCACGAGTGGGGACCTGCTGAGATAATAACCCCTCAAACTCCCCACACCGTAGGTCAGGCAAAGCTTACCTGCGAATGCGGTCATATAAAGTATCAGGACTTGTATTTCGGCGACAGCAACGGCGACGGTTATGTCGATAACCTTGATGCATCACTCATACTTAAATACGATGCCGCTATCTTAGACCTTAATCCTCTTCAGCTTTGCATATGTGATGCTAACGGTGACGGCTACGTTGATAACCTTGATGCTACTTTAATACTTAAGTATGATGCGGGCTTAGTTTCTTCTTTCCCCAATGCAAGCTTTGACCTTGAAGAATACAAGGATCTTTGCGAGAATTATTATAAATAAAGCATAAACCCTTTCACAATTGACAAAAAGACAGTTTAAAACACTGGCAAACTTCACGTCAATACGGTCGGTATCGACAAAAAACGCTACCGACCGTGTTTGATTGTTACAATTAAACGGAGGAATTTACAATGAAAAAAATATTGGCGATTTTACTGGCTCTTATGATGGTATTTGCTCTTGCCGCTTGCGGAGATAACAACACGACCGATCCCGACAAGGATAACCCCGGCACTTCTCAAAGTGGCAATCAGGGCGGCACCGAGAATCAGGGCGGCGAGGAAAATAACGGCGGCTCTACCGGAAAGCTTCCCGAAGGATTGAAGGCTTACATTGGACAGTATCCTTTCCTTGAAAATCTCGTGTTCCCCGATGATGCCAATGTTACCGAGTTTGATGACAGCGACTATAGTGGCGATAAGATGGTCAGCATCACCATTGAGTCAATGGATGAAAGCAAATTGAATGCTTACCTCGATAAGATAGACGCGACTAAGGAAGATGGATATGACTTCGCAGCGGTTATGAATGATGACGGCGATCCCGTCATGGTTATTGATTTCTCGTCGATCAGCAATGGACGTATTCGCATCGATGCTTACGACTACGGTACCGCTTCCGGTTCCGCAACTCTCTCCACCGCAACCATCGACGGCTACGACATTCCTGACGTAGCGTTGAAGTACGTGGGAACCTTTGAGAAGGCGTATGATGATACCGACAAGGTTTTCTATATTAAGGCG
>JAFQHW010000013.1 GCA_017397805.1 Clostridia bacterium
ACTGTGAGCCGAGGTTCGTTTTGAACGAAAAAATATAACAAAATGCAGAAAAATAAGGAGGCTTGCCCCCTTATTTTTCTACTTCATTGTATTTGTTTGCTTTCTTTTTCGTGCTCTGTGCCTTTGTCAGTAATCTGAGGGACTGTAAAAAATGTGTTTTTTACAGTCCCTTTCGATATGTCTGAAGGCGTGCGTTGTGTTTGCACATAACGCGCGATATGTTGCCTAACGGCAACGTGATTGAAAAGCAGTAATACCCCAAGAAGACTAACGACTTTCTTGGGGACACCGATAATCACCCCACGAAGGCTAACGACTTCGCGGAGACCCCAATAACAAAATCGGCCGTCTTATTCAGACAGCCGATTTTATTATCATTAACTTTTAATCCCTAAATCAACGATTAGTTGAGAACGAGGATTTCGTCGAACTGCATGCAGTAAACGGGAGAAGAGAGAAGAATTCTAACGTATCTGCCGGAAGCTGCGCTGTCGAAAGTATAAGTGTAGGTGAAGTTTTCTACGTTTTCGCTGGTTTCATCAGTCTGGTGCTTGATAAGAGGAGCATCAGCAAGCTGTTCGGAAGTGAACTGAGCTGCGATCTTGGAACCCCAAGTACCCTTTGTATCGGTAACGTAGATCATTGTAGTAGCAGTGTTGAAGCCACGGTTGTTCTTGTACTGAACGCCGTCACGAACGCCGCAAAATACAACGGACTTAATATCGCTGTAGCTTTCGCCAAGGTCGATTACATATTCAAAAATTTGGTTGGTACCAACGAAGGTAACGGTAACGCCTTCGAGAGAACCGTTGGGACCCATATCCTTGCCGGTAGCGGTCTTGCCATCGGTAAGCTTGGTGAGGTTAACGTCGCCCCAGTACTCATAAGTTGTACCGCCGGTAGCGTCGGGAAGGAAGCAAGAAGCGGGATCGGGATCAGTAAGACCACGAAGGATGGTGTAGGACTTGCCTGCAGCATAGTTGGTCTTGCCTGCGGGAAGAACTACGTTGGAACCGCCAACGTTGCCGGAGGAAGAAGACTCGGGAGTGCTGGTAGATTCAGACTCAGAAGCACTGGAAGAGTCAGGTTCTTCGGTGGATTCAATAGGAGCATCTGCAGATTCTTCTTCAGAAGCGCCTTCGGTGGATTCTTCTGCGGAAGCGTCACCGGATTCAATAACCTCGGTGGAAACTTCTTCAGAAGCAACGGGAGCGTCAATAGACTCTTCTTCATCTTCGGAAACTACGGGAGCTTCGTCGGAATCGTCTTCAACGGGGGTGGAAGAGGTGGGAGCGTTAGAAGAAGTTTCTTCCTCGTCGCCGCCACAAGCTGCAAAAGAGAATGCCATGGTGAGAACCATAGACACTGCCAGAAGCATAACTAAAAGCTTTTTCATGTTTTTTCTCCTTGTCCAGAAAAATATTTTCTGTTAACATTATACTCATCGCGTTTTGCTTTGTCAAGTCTTTTTTGAAAGTTTTGACAAAAATGGTTCTGTTTGGCAAGCCAAAAAGTCTTATTATTTGCAAAACGGTTTGTTTTTCGTCAATGATTAAGACAGTTCGAAGTTAATTATACCCCGAAAAAACAAAAGCTATTAGTTACCTTATTTCTATTGACAAATATGACCGATAATATTAAAATAGTAATGAATTTTTTAGTTATTGTGCATTTTTTGTTTGTGTTATACTTTTTTTGACAGCGGAGGGTGATTATGAAAAACACGGCTTTGCGGCTTATCGCTTTGCTTCTTTGCTTTTCCTTTTTGCTTTTGACGGGATGTAACGGCGAGGAAGAAAACAGCAAGCACACGAGCAACGATTCATCGGAAGAAAACGCTGAGGGCCTTACTAAAGATCTGATAGATCTTAATTGCGGTTATGACCTTGACGAAGGAGCTGAATCCGTTAACGGCGACGTTTTGGTTATTCAGCTTAATAACACCGCACTGTTTGCCATGAACAGCGGTGTGATGCCTAATCTTTCCGCTTTTGCGGAAGCTAATACTTCCTTTGGCAATTTCTATGCCCAGCAAGGCGAAGACGAGGGAGTATATTCCTCGCTTACGTCGTTGTACGCTCCTCTTGAAGGAGATTACAAGGATTCTGTCTTTTACGGTCTTGCTCATATTTTTGCCGAAAACGGCTATAAAGTTCAAGGCTGTATAAAGGCGTTGAAAAACGAAGATGCAAAGGCTTTGGGTATTGACGAGAACAAGGATAAGCTTGACCTTACGGTACTTAACGACGGTAATAAGGACTTTTTGTTCACGGAGCTTGGCACCGTTGAGTATCCTTATATTCCCCTCAACACCGAGGACGTTCCCATAGAAGGCAACCGCGCACTTAACAGCTATTTATGCTGTGCGGCTAACTTGGACGAACAGTTGGGTGAGATTTTTAAGAGCGTTGGCGATTTGGGTGACAAGGCGCCTACGGTAATTGTTTACGGCACCGCGCCCAAGCTTGACGGCAAGTTCTCCGTTTACGGAGAAGAATATCCCGAACTGTTCCCCAACGGGTTCAGCTACGACCAGGTGTTTAAGGTTCCCTTTATCGTCAGCGCCGACGTTATGGATAAAGGTACCGTTAACACCTTTGCCACGGTTTACGACGTGTTCCCTACCCTTGCGGCACTTTACGGCTTTAACGGCGATAAAATGCTTGTAAGCGGTGTAAATCTTTACAAAAACAGTCAGTTGCCTCAAAGCGAAGGCGGCTTGACGGAAGCTCAGAACCTTGCTCTTAACAAAAGCTACACCGTATCACTTGCCGACGGCGGCGAGCCTGCGTATATGTTCGCTTCCCTTGCCGACGACGGCAAAAGACTTACCGACGGTACGAGCGACGATAACCAAGGCTTAGCTGACAGCGAGATCGGCGTAGTTTTCAGACAATGCGACAGAACCCATTACGTAACCGTTGACTTGGGTGAAGTCAAGACCATAGACCGCGCGGTCATGGCGGGCGTTGCCTACGATAACGTAATACACTTAGGCTTGAGTGACGGCTTTGAATTGGCTGTAAGCACCGACGGCAACAGTTTTACCGCAGTCAGCGGTGATTTGAGCACCAAGACTACCTCGGCGGGTGTTTACCAAAACCACACCAAGGCGTTAAGCAATGCAGCGGAAGCAAGATACGTGCGTTTCGGCTTCAGCGGCGGTAAAGGCTATTTAAGCTTAACGGAGGTTATGGTGTATGAAGCGCTTCCCGAAACGGAAGACACCGTAGGCCTTAAAGATTTCAGATTCTTTGCACCTCAGGGTGAATACACGAGAGGCACGTTCATTACCGACACGGTGTATTATACCAAGGGTAGCGGCGCCGCTTCCGTTTATGCAAAGAACAGCATGAACGAAATATCCGCAAGAACCTACAAAGACCACCACAAAGCGGTTCTTAACACCATAAACCAATGTGAATACGCAGTGAAGTGCGGTTACTTCGGCGGGGATAAGAATCTTGAACAGTTTTACGAAACACTTCCCAATGTGAATAGCCTGATTTTAGCGACAGAAGGCGGCGACAGCAACGGCTCTATGGCGGGCACCAAGGGTTATCTTAGCAATTATAACGTTAAATATACTGCCGCTTCCTTGGCGGGTATATGGGACGGACTTACCGTTAAAGACGGTGTTTTGACACTTGAGGAAGGCGCGGAACGCGGAAGCGTTACCACCGTTGAGATTTTGGACGAAGGCTTTGAACGGCTTTACGTTGTACCCGAAGGCAAGCTGAACGGCGGCACCCTTAGAGTTTACGCTTCGTACGTGGCGGACAACGGTGTAAGCACCGCTTGGTTGCTTGTGGACGAATACAAGGGCAGCGGAAGGACCGACAGCCTCGGATACTTGGATATATGCTCCGCAGACGGCGGCTCCTACAACACGAAAAGCTACAGACTTAAGATAGAGTTAGAGGGCACGGCAGACACCAAGCCTTGTATCAGCGCCCTTAACGTAACGGAAGCGAGAAGTGCGGAAGCGGTGCAAACGGTACCCGACATTGAAGAAGCGATAGAGGTAATGTCACCTCTAAACGGCGGTGTTACCTACGACAGCGGCATAGTTGCGGTGGAGGCACTGGTAGCAAAGGCTTTATCCGCAGAGCCGGACTTTGAAAACGCTAACGCATATATCTGCGGCGGTGCTTGCGGCGGCGACAGTGCAGGTATATCTGCGGCGGCACTGGCAAGATACGCTCAGGAAAAAGGCATAAACGCTTTCGTTGACGTTTACGGAATAGAAGACCTTATAAACGCTTTGTCCTTAGGTCAACCCATTGCTATGAAATATGACGGCAAATTTGTTATTGCCATCGGTTACAGCCAAAACGGGATAACGGCGGTTTCCCCCACGGACGGAACCAAGACCGAAATACCCTTTGGAGATATATCAATAAATACGGAGGTATTAATTGTGGACAGCGCACTTTTTACACCGCAGATCATTGAAGACATAGTTGCTGAAGATTCTGCAATCCGTCCCGGTATCGTCGTGGACAAGAAGAAATACATAGTTATCCACTGCACGGGCAACTATGCTCCCGGCTCTACCGCTTCGGCACACGCACAGTATTTGCACGGACTTGCTGAGTCACCCGACCGCAGTGTTTCCTGGCACTACACGGTGGACAGTAACGAGATCTACCACCACCTGCCCGACAACGAGGGTGCATGGCACGCCAGCGACGGAACCTACGGCGAAGGCAACCAGTTCGGCATAGGTATTGAAACCTGTGTAAACGGATTCCCCGGTGTTTACGAGGGTGAGGCTTACGAGGAGTGGCTTAAAGGTTTTACGGTTACGCTTAAAAACCTTTCCTACCTGGTAGCAAAGCTTATGATTGAAAACGACATAGGCTTTGATGGCATTAAGCAACACTACGATTTCGCACCCGATAAAAAGAATTGCCCCATGCAGATGCGTTACAGCTCAGGCAGCGGCACCTTTGAGCACGAGGGCGATATGTGGGTTTATCTTATGGAGCAAATCAAATTACAATATAACAGACTTATTGAGGAGGGCTACGGCCAATGAAAAAACTATTTATAAGCGCTGACATCGAGGGTACTTGCGGTATCGTTGCTTGGCAGGAAACAGAAGCCGGTAACGCTTACAGCGATTACTTCAGAAACCAAATGACGGCAGAGGTTGCCGCCGTATGCAGAGGTGCTTTGAAAGCGGGTTTTGACGAAATCGTTATTAAAGACGCACACAGCAGTGCAAGGAATTTGTATCCCGACAAGCTTCCCAAGGAGATCAAGATCATCAGAGATTGGAGCGGTGATCCCCTTTCCATGATGTCGGGTATCGACAGCAGCTTTGATGCGGTTATCTTTACAGGCTACCACAACGCGGCAGGCATGGGCACCAATCCCCTTTCCCATACCATGACGGGTAACAACTACGCGTACACCATCAACGGTATAACCACCAGCGAGTTCCTCATGAACTCTTATACCGCAGAATATTTCGGTGTTCCCGTGGTTATGATCACCGGTGACAAGGGTA
>JAFQHW010000014.1 GCA_017397805.1 Clostridia bacterium
GGGGCAAGCCTCCTTATTTTTCTGCATTTTGTTATATTTTTTCGTTCAAAACGAACCTCGGCTCACAGTACAGTTCGGGGTCCCCGTTACGAACGAAGTGAGTAATGGGGTGGCATAACAGTTCTCGCCTCGGTTCGTCTCGCGGGGTCCCCGTTGCGAACGAAGTGAGCAATGGGGTGGTGTGAGCGCTCTTTCTCAGCGCTCTGCCAATTTTATTCGCCTACGCTGCCTTTTTGTTCTTTAGCCGCAAATTATCCGCAATAAGCGCTATAAACTCCGAATTCGTAGGCTTTCCGCGGCTGTTCTGAACCGTATAACCGAAAAAGCCGTTAAGCACGTCCACGTCGCCTCTGTCCCAAGCCACCTCTATTGCATGACGGATGGCGCGCTCTACCCTTGAAGCGGTGGAGCCGTATTTTTTGGCAACAGTGGGATAAAGTATCTTGGTAACGCCGTTTATAACCTCGCTGTCCTCTATTACCATAAGTATTGCCGTTCTTAAATACTGATACCCCTTAATGTGGGCAGGCACGCCCACTTGATGGATAATTTTTGTAACCTGCGCTTCCATATCCGCCATGGGATTATTGCGCTTTTCCAATCCCTTTATACGCTTTGCAAGGGTTTCGCCGTCAACGGGCTTCAGCAAGCAATACGCCGCGCCCTGTTCTATACATTCCTCTATCAAGGGGTCGCCGGAATAAGCAGAAAGCATTATAAACTGACTGCAGGCATCCCCAAACTTGTTTTTACATTCCTCAAGCAATCTAAGCCCGTCCATGCGGGGAAGCATGGTGTCGCAAACCACCGCATTTGGCTTATATCGCGCGATTTTAAGAAACGCTTCCTCGCCGTCTGCCGCCTCCGAAATCACCTCAACGCCCGCCTTTTTAAGAGAAGCCGCAAGTGCCGCCCTACTGTCCTTTACGCTGTCAACCACAATTACAGTGGTGTTCTTTTCCACAGTATCATCCCTTCTTCGCCTTCGTTTTTGAAAGCTCTTTGTTCTTTTTACCAAATTTTACCATATTTTACCAATAATTGCAAGGGTTTTTGTTATTCTTTTTTCGACAAAAAAAGAATCGCAGCGAAAAAAACAAGCCCCGTTACGATTCTTTTTTGCTTTTTATTTTAAATATCAGCTTTAAGGTAAGATATGCAAGCAGGATGCCGATGCAGTCTATAAAAACGTCCTTTACAGAGGCGCCCCTTTTTGATATAAGCTGCAGGCTTTCATCCACTGCCGCCGCCGTTACGGTTAGGACAACGGTAAGAATATTTACTGCCCTTTTGTTTTTTATAAGCAGGTAAAATGCCCAAAAAAGCAGTAAGCACAGCACGAAGAATTCAAACGCGTGGGCGGTTTTGCGCACGATAAGCTCTGATAAACGCGCCGCGTCCCCCTCGTATTCCACGCGCTGCAGCAGCTCGTTAACTGCATGCTCAAGCCCTGCGCTTTGCTCTGCCGATTTTTCCCCGCTTTTAAGGGAGTTTGTAAAAATAAAGCTAAGCCAACCGATTACCGCGGCCACAACCGCCGCTGTTTTTATTTTCATAGCTTTTCCGCCTGACTAAGCAGCTCTGCTGCCGCATCCAACGCCGCCGTACCCACGTTGATACCGCCGATGATGCGGGCAAGCTCGCCTACTCTGCCCTCTGTATCCAGTGCCTTGACCATACTAAGGGTGCGCCCCTGGCTGCTTTGCTTGCGTACCAGCAAATGGGTGGCGCCCAGTGCGGCGATCTGCGCCGAGTGGGTAACGCAAAATACCTGCACGCCCTTCCGCGTAAGGTTTTTAAGGGCGATGCCCGTCTTTTGGGCGGTTTTGCCCGAAATGCCCGTATCTATCTCGTCGAAGACCATGGTTCCCACCGGTGAAGCGTGGGCGGTAACGGTCTTGAACGCCAGCATTATTCTTGCCAGCTCGCCGCCGGAGGCTATCTTGGAAAGAGGCTTTGGCTCTTCCCCCGCGTTTGCGGATATAAGAAGCTCCGCTTCGTCACATCCGTCGGCGGAGGGCGCTTTGGGCAAAAGGCGCGCCTTTATGGTAACGGAGGGCATATCAAGCCCTTCAAGGCATTGTGCAAGCTCTTCCTCCAAGCGCAAGCAAGCGGATCTGCGCCCTGCGCTTAAATGCTCTGCCGCGTTTATCAAAGCATCGTAAGCCATACGCTTTTCTTCCTCTAAGTCGGCAATCATACCCTCACTGCCGTCTATGGCTTCCAGCTCCTTCAAAAGTCCGTCGCGAGCTATAAGCAAGCCATCAAAGTCCGTTGCAAATTTGCGTTTAAGGGACGCTATGGTTTCCAGTCTGGATTCCACCCTGTCAAGCTGTTCCGCCGCAGTTTCCGCATCGGTCTGCGCCGCTTGGCGGAGGGTATCCGCTATATCGTCTATTTCACATTTTACGCTGTCAAGTCTTTCAATAAGCTCCGCGCCTTCGGGCAAGGCATCGGATACGCGCTTAAGGGCGTTTATGGCGGCATGAAGCCTTTCGGCGGCGGAACGGTTTTCGCCGTAAAGCTGGGCGTACGCCTCGGAGGCGGCACCTGATATCTTCTCCGCGCTTCTGAGCCGTATCCTCAACGCCTCCAGCTCTTCCTCCTCGCCCTTCTTTAGCTTTGCTTTTTCCAAGCCGTTCAGCTTGTACTCTATCATCTCTCTGCGGAAGGATGCATCGGAGGCCTTGTTTTTAAGCTCCTCAAGCCGTCTGCAAAGCTCCGTATATCTTTCGTAACGTCCGCCGTACACTTCGAACATGGCGGAGTTGCCCGCATAGCTGTCAATAAGCGGCAGGTGGCGGCTTTTGTCTGCCAAAAGCAAGGTGTCCTGCTGTCCGTGGATGTTTATAAGCAGCTCTGCCACCGACCTCAGCCGTGATGACGGCACCTGCCTGTCCCCTATCCTTGCACTGCTTCTTCCGTCTGCCCCTACTTTTCGGCTGAGGTACAAGGCACCGTCCTCGTCGGGATGCACGTCAAGCGCCTCCAATTTAATAAGGGTTTCCTCATCAAGCTCCTCAAAGCACCCCTCCACGAAGGCATAGCTCTCCCCGCTGCGGATAAGCTCTCTGTCACTTCTGCCGCCGCAAAGCAAGGAAATAGCATCGATAACGATGCTTTTGCCCGCGCCGGTCTCACCGGTAAGCACGGTAAAGCCCTCACCGAAGAAAAGGGTGGTTTCTTTTATTAGTGCAACATTTTCGATATGGAGAGAGGAAAGCATATAAGACCTCGTTATTTCAAAAATCCCGAAAGGGTAGCCGTAATGGATTTTGCCGCCTCGTAATCACGGGCAACGATAAGCATGGTATCGTCACCGGAAAGAGTACCTACCACACCCTCAAGGTGCATACTGTCCACCGCAACGCCGGCGGCACTGCCCATACCGGGATAGGTTTTAAGTACTACGATATTACAAGCGCAATCCACCTTGTAGACCGCCTCGGTGAAAATGGTCTTCAGCTTCAGGGAAAAATCTCCGTCCGCCTTAGCGGAAACGGAGGAATACTGATAACCGCCGTTGTCGGAGGTCTTAACGATCTTTAAATCCCTTATATCTCTGGAAACGGTGGCTTGTGTAGTGTCAAAGCCCATTGCCTTAAGTTCTGATAACAACTCTTCCTGGGTGCGGACGGTTTTTCTGCTTATCAGATCCAGAATCGCCGCGTGTCTTTGAGATTTCTTCATAATAAAGCGAACTCCTTTATTTTTCAATTCCGTTGCCTGCGCCAAACTTTTGCAAAAGCGTGGTGGCAAAAGGTGTATTCTTCAATTTTATAAGACTTACGTATTTATCCGACTTGGTTACGGTTACTGAAAGGTCGCTGTCGTTTATGCGGAAATACGCTCTGCCGTCCACCGTAACCACCGCCTCTGCCCTTCGTGCCGAGGGGATGTTTACTTTAATTACCGAATTGGGCCCGAATATCAGGCTTCTGCCCGACTGGGGCGAGTGAGAGCACACGGGGGTGGTGGCGATGACCTCCACCGACGGGTCTATCACGGGACCGCCCGCCGCCATAGAATAGGCGGTAGAGCCTGTGGGGGTGGCTATTATCAAGCCGTCTGCTCTGTAGTGGCTTACCAAATCACCGTCACAGCTGACGGAAAAATCCGCAAGCCGCGACACTATGCCCCTCGTAACGGTTGCCTCGTTAAACGCGTGGGAAAAGAAAAGCTGTTTGCCGTTTTTGCTGATGCTTACGTCAAGCATCATCCGCTTTTCCAAACGGTAATCGCCGGTGGCAAGCATGGAAAGCATATGCGCCTCGCTTTCCTCCAGCTCGGTTATGTACCCCACGTGGCCGAAGTTGACACCGATTATGGGCATGTCTGCTTCCGCCGCGCGTTTTGCCACGCTGAGCACCGTACCGTCACCGCCGAATACCACGGCGCAGTCACAGCTTTTAAAAAGCTCGTCACCGTCTATGGGTGCAACTCCGCCCCCCAGCGCCGCAAACATCTCTGCCTTTGACGGCTCTGCAAAAGACTCCACACCCTTTTCCTTTAACAGCAACGCAACCTTTTGCGCACAGCGCAAGGCGCCGCTTTTACTTGTATTAGGCACCAAGGCGACCCTTCGTATCATAAAATCACTCCTAATTGCTCTTCTTGTAAAACAGTCCCAAATACTCGGTGTTTCCTTTGCTTCCCTTTATGGGAGAAGTTACGGTTTTTACAAGCTGAAAGCCGTTATCCTCTGCGGCAAGCCGCAGTTTAAGAAGCACTGCCTGCAGCAGACTGCCGTTTTTATCCTTAACTATGCCGTTTTTGCCCACGTTCTCTCTGCCCACCTCAAACTGAGGCTTTATAAGGGTAACCAAGGGTGCACCGTCGGGCAATATCCGTGCCAGCGCGGGATATATTAAGGTTTGGGAGATAAAGGAAACGTCCATTACCGCCCCTTCTATTTTATCGGGGAAATCGTTTTCCGTAAGCTCACGGGCGTTGGTACCTTCCATATTGACCACGCGGCCGTCTTCTCTTAAGCTTTTATGAAGCTGGTCCTTGCCCACGTCCACCGCGTAAACCTTTACGGCACCGTATTCCAGCAAGCACTGGGTAAAACCGCCGGTAGAAGCGCCTATGTCCGCAAAAACCTTGCCCTTGGGGTCAATAGCGAAAGCCTCCATAGCCGCGCGCAGCTTTTGCCCTGCGCGGGACACGTCAAGAGAAGCGTCGGAGCTTAAGCTGAAGCCGCCGTCCACGGGAACGAGAGTTGACGGCTTATCGATAGGCACTCCGTCCAAAAGGGCTTGCCTTTGCTTTATAAGTGCCCTTGCCTTACTGCGGCTCTCACACAGTCCGCAAAGGCAAAGCGCCACGTCTGCTCTTTGCTTTTCCATATATTTCAGTCCTTATTTTTTAAGTTTGGAAGCGATTTCCGCCGCCATTTGCGAGGGTAGGAATCCGCACTCCTCAAAAAGCTTTTCCGTGTTACCGTGGGGAACGAACCTATCCTCTACCGCACGGATGACCACCGTTTTATCCGTCAAACGGTTCTGCTCGCAAAGGGTAGCCGCCACACGTTCGGAAAATCCTCCGCTGCGCAGACCTTCCTCTGCGAAATACAAAAGCTCTGCCCCATCCAAAAGCTCGGCAAAAACTTTGCAGTTAAGGGGTTTAAGCCTTAACACCTTTATAACTCTTACGGGCACACCCTGCTGGTGCAGAAGCTGTGCCGCTTTTAAAGCGTTGGTACAAAGTCTGCCGTAGCTTATTATTGCCGTACTTGGCTTGTCACCCATATCCGCGTAATATATATTGCCGTTATCTGCGGACTTATACACACTGCGGTCACAGTCCGTTTCTCCCCCTCTGGGGTAACGCACCGCCGTCAGCGCCGAAAACTCAAAGCCTCGGCTTAAAGCAAGGCTCATATCCCGGTAGCTTTCGGGGGAATAGACCTCCGCCCCCGGAATCTGCAGTAAAAATCCCACGTCGAAAAGTCCGTGGTGTGTAGGACCGTCCTCACCCACTATCCCCGCTCTGTCAAGTGCCAAAAGCATGGGAAGTCTTTGCAACGCCACGTCGTGTATAAGCTGGTCGTAGGCTCTTTGGGCGAAGGTGGAATACACCGCAAATACGGGGTGCATATCCCCTGCGGAAAGGCCCGCACAATAGGTTGCGGCATGCTCCTCGGCGATACCCACGTCGGAAAATCTGTCGGGGAACCTCTCGGAAAAAGCCTTGAGCCCCGTAGCGTCGCCCATTGCGGCGGTAACCGCAAACAGCTTTTTGTCTTCCGCGCCTCGCTTTGCCATCAGCTCGCCGAACACCGAAGAAAAGCTTTTCTTTTCCTTGAACACGCCGCCCTTGGGTACACCGTGATATTTATCCGGTTTTTCCTCCGCCAAGTCGTAGCCTTTACCCTTTTTCGTATTTATATGCACCAGGCTTATTTTCTTATCACGCATAGCGTCCTTTAAAACGCTTTGCATTTTCTTTATATCGCCGCCGTCTACGGGCCCGTAATAATGAAGTCCCAGATTTTCAAACATATTGTCCCGCCATACAAGGCGCTTTACGGCGTTTTTGATGCCGCGGCTGAGCTTGGTTAAAGGCTTGCCCACCAGAGGTATGGCACCGAAAAACTTTTTAAGTCTGTACTTAAAGCCCAAATACCGCGGACTGGAGCGCAGTCTGCCGAAGTAGCTGTTCATTCCGCCCACGTTGGGAGAGATGGACATCTCGTTATCGTTAAGCACGATAATAAGCCTCAGATCCTTGCCCGCCGCATTATTAAGCGCTTCGTATATCATACCTCCGGTAAAGGCACCGTCGCCCGCTACGGCTACGGTAAAATTCTTCTTACCCGCCTGCTTATCCGCCGCCGCCAAGCCAAGCGCCGCAGATATAGAAGTGCTTGCGTGCCCCGCGCCGAAGCTGTCGTGCGCGCTCTCCACCCTTCTCGGGAAGCCGGATATACCGCCGTATTCTCTGAGCGTATCAAAATCCTTATATCTACCCGTAAGAAGCTTGTGAGCGTATGCCTGATGCCCCACGTCCCATATGATCCTGTCGTCGGGGGAGGAAAACACGGAATGAAGCGCCACCGTAAGCTCCACGGTGCCCAGATTAGAGGACAAATGTCCGCCGTTTTTCAAAGCCGTCTTTAAAAGCGTTTCCCTCAGCTCTGCCGCTAACGTATTAAGTTCATCTATGCTCATGCGCTTTAAGGGCGCAGGAGAATTCAAATTTTCAAGAATATTCATAAGTCACCAAGAACATTATACACCTTTTGCATAAAAATGCAATATCTAAGGCATATTTTCTGTATATTCTACAGTTTCAGTTCTTTCTTTCCAGTAAATATTCACAAAGAGCAAGCAGTCGTTTACCGCTTTCGCCCCCTATTTCTCTTGCTGTTTCCGCTGCGGAAGCGCTTAAAGCCCGGGCATATTCCATAGCCTTTTCAAGTCCCCACAGACTTACGTAGGTGTTTTTGCCGCTGGCGGCATCCTTGCCTACGGTCTTGCCTAACTCCGCGGAGGTGGAGATGACGTCCAAAATATCGTCCCTGACCTGAAAAGCCAAACCTAAATCGGAAGCGAATTTATCCGCAAGCGCTATCTGCTTTTCGTTTGCCCCTGCGGCTATACAGCCAAGCCCCGCAGAAGCGCGCATAAGCGCCACGGTCTTGAGGCTGTGTGTCTTTACAAGCTCCTCACCGCTGCAAGCCTTGCCCTCTATATGTAGATCCAACTGCTGACCGCCGCACATACCGTCAAGTCCCGTACTGAAGGAAAGTAATTCCGCGGCGCGGGCGTTTTGGTCGCCGTTACAAAAAGCGTTGGTCGCTATAGCGTAAAAGCTTTCTATAATAAGGGCATCCCCCGCAAGGATGGCGGTGTATTCACCGAAAGCCTTATGGTTGGAAGGTTTGCCCCGTCTGTAATCGTCGTTATCCATAGCCGGCAAGTCGTCATGAATCAAAGAAGCCGTTTGCATAAACTCCAAAGCGGCGGCATAGGCAAGTGCCCACTGCTCTTCTCCGCCGAAGGCGCGGCAAAACTCCACGCACAAGTAGGGACGAATCCTCTTCCCCCCTGCAAACACCGAATATTCCATCGCTTCCGCCAATTTTTCGTAGCCTTCTCTGTTAACACCGCCGCGGGCAAGAATACGCTTCATCTCCCCCTCGGTCAAGTCGGCTACGCGGACAAGCTCCTTCTTCAACTCTTCCATAACACACGCGCTCCTATTCGTCGCCGAAAGGCTCCTCGCCCTTTTCCGTTACCTTAAGCACTCTCTGCTCCGCTTCGTTCAAGGACTTCTCGCAAAATTCCACTAACTTTTTGCCTTCCTCAAAAAGAGAAAGCATCGTATCCAAGGGTGCCTTGCCCCCTTCAAGCTCTCTTACCACCTGCTCCAAACGGGCAAGTGCACTTTCAAAGCTCATTTCCATAAAGCTCCACCTTTCCTACGGTGGCTTCCGCCTCACCGTCTGCCATCTTCAAAACGAATCCCTCTCCCACCGTAAGAGCCGAAACACCCGTAAGGGTTTTGCCGTCCTTATCCGTTACCGCCGCGTAGCCGCGGTCCAGCACCGAAAGGGGGTTAAGGATAAACAGTCTGTCCTTTAAGCCGTCCAGCCTAAGCTTTTGCAGACCTATCGCCCTTGCCGCCGCCGTATCAAGACGGGGTTTTACCAAGGCTATATCTCTTGCGCTTTGCTCCATACGGCGCTTTACGGAAGCGTGCAGCCTTTGCTCGTTATCCGCTATCCTAAGCCGCAGGTCGTCAAACCCCGCAGTGGGGGAGCTTAGCGCCTTGCTGTTCTTCAAGGAAAGTAAATACCGTTTTTCCGTAGCTATCCTTGCGGAGAGCAAGGTGCGCATTCGGTTCTCCGCATTCTCAAACCGCCTTATTATATCAGCCTTGTCGGGGAACACTATCTCCGCCGCCGCAGAGGGCGTGGGTGCCCTGAAGTCCGCCGCGAAGTCGCATACGGTAAAATCGGTTTCGTGCCCTACCGCAGATACCACGGGCACCGAAGATGCCGCCACGGTACGGGCAAGAAGCTCACTGTTAAACTCCCACAGCTCCTCTATACTGCCGCCGCCGCGACCTATTATAATT
Organism: Clostridia bacterium; assembly: GCA_017397805.1. Taxonomy (GTDB): domain Bacteria; phylum Bacillota; class Clostridia; order Oscillospirales; family CAG-382; genus SIG636. The sequence goes on from JAFQHW010000014.1 coordinate 9,085, forward strand.
ACGTCAACTTTTTTGGTTTTATTAAAGTAAACCACCCCTGCCGCCAACTGCTCCGCCGCGCCCACACCCTGCACGAGGGAGGGATAAACCGTCAGCTCCGCCGCGGGGAACCGCCTTGCCGCCACGTTTATTATATCCCTTACCGCCGCGCCGGTGGCACTGGTTATAACCCCTACTCGCATGGGGATTTTAGGTAGTTTTTTCTTGCGGGCAAGTTCAAAAAGCCCTTCTGCCGCCAGCTTCTTTTTAAGCTGTTCCAAGGCTATATACAAAGCGCCCTCCCCTTCGGGAGTTAGACTGTCTGCATACAGCAGATACTGACCGCCCTGAGGATATACGGATATTCTGCCCGTACAAAGCACCCTCATCCCGTTTTCCGGCTTAAAACTAAGTTTTTCTGCGTGGCTTTTGAACATAACGCCCCGCAAGGTGGCACTTTCGTCCTTAACGGTAAAGAACACGTGCCCCTTCCCGGAAGGTGCCGAGCAATTAGAAATCTCGCCCTTGACGCTTACTCTTTTAAGCTGGGGGGAAGACTCCAAATAGCTTTTTATAAACCCCGTAAGCTCCGCAACGGTATAGATATGCTCCATCACGCTTTTTCCGCCATGAGCTTATGGATACCGCCTGCCACACCGTTGGCAAAGGATGCGCTTTCCTCACCGTCGAACTTCTTTATAAGCTCCAGCGCTTCGTTTACGGCAATCTCCGTCTGAAGGGGTGTAAACATCATCTCGTAGGTGCAAAGGCGAAGGGCAGTACGTGTAACACGGCTGATACGCTCGCTGTTCCACTTGATAAGCGCCTTGTCCATAACCTCGTCTATCTCCGCCAAATGCTCGATAGTGCCTACGAAAAGTCCCTTACCGAAGCCGCTTATTTTCATCTCTCTCGATTCTGCCGCCAAAGCCAGAATTTCCTCGGCGCCGTCTTCCTTAAAGCTATGCTCAAACAGTAAAAAGAACGCCTCTTCTCTTGCTTCTCGTCTTGTCATATAAAAACCTCCCGATTCACGGCATCATTCTCCAAATTAAACCGATTAAAGTATAACAAGTTATGCACCTTTTGTCAAGAAAAATACGCCCAAAACTATTGCAATAAATTCAAAAACATAGTATAATGTAGAGAATATAATTGCAGTAAAAGGAGAAATATTTAGGTTTTTATGAAAAAAGGTATTTTTGAAGGCAAAAAAAGACCGGTTTTGGTTATAGTTATGGATGGTGTTGGGGAAACTCCCAATACAGACGGCAACGCGATTTACGCCGCCAACACCCCTACCCTTGATATGCTTAACGAAAAGTGCATGAAGTTCTCCCTCAAGGCACACGGCACAGCCGTTGGTCTTCCCGGTGACGACGATATGGGTAACAGCGAGGTTGGTCACAACGCTTTGGGTGCAGGTCAGGTATTTGCACAGGGTGCAAAGCTTGTTACCGAGGCTATTGAAACGGGCAGAATGTTTGAGGGTAAGTCTTGGAAGAGCGCGGTTGAAAAGGCAACTCAGGGCGGCACTCTTCACTTTATAGGTCTGTTCTCCGACGGTAACGTACACTCCAACATAAGCCATCTTCAGGCTATGATAGAAAAGGCCAAGGCAGAAGGCGTGGCAAAGGTGCGCGTACACATCCTTCTTGACGGCAGAGACGTTGGTGAAACTTCCGCCCTTGAATACGTTAATCCTTTTGAAGAATTTTTGGCAGGTCTTAACGGTGACGGTTTTGATGCGCGTATCGCCTCCGGCGGCGGTAGAATGACCATTACCATGGATAGATACGAAGCTAACTGGGCAATGGTTGAAGCCGGCTGGAAGACCCACGTTTTGGGCGAAGGCAGACAGTTTGCCACCGCAAAAGAAGCCATCGAAACCTACAGAAACGAAACGGGCAAGATCGACCAGGACCTCCCCGCCTTCGTTATAGGTGAAAACGGTGCGCCCATAGGCACTATCGAGGACGGCGACGGAGTTATATTCTACAATTTCCGCGGCGACCGTTCCATTGAGATATCCAAGGCGTTTGAGGACGAGAGCGTTCCTTTTGACAGAGTTCGCGTGCCCAAAGTATTTTACGCAGGCATGCTTGAATACGACGGCGATAAGCACATCCCCTCCAATTATCTGGTAGCGCCCCCCGAAATCAGCAACACCATGGGTGAGCACTTGGCAAAGGCGGGCATTAAGCAGCTTGCAATAAGCGAAACTCAGAAGTACGGCCACGTTACCTATTTCTGGAACGGTAACAGAAGCGGCTACTTTAACGAAAGCCTGGAGGAATATATTGAGATTCCCTCCGACGTGGTTCCCTTTGAACAGCGTCCTTGGATGAAGTGTGCGGAGATTACCGACGTGCTTATAGAAAAGCTTGAAGGCGGCGAATTTGATTTTCTGCGCGTTAACTTCCCCAACGGTGACATGGTAGGTCACACGGGCAGTATGGATGCTACCGTTGTGAGCATGGAAGCCCTTGATCTGTGCCTTGCACGCATCCTTGCGGCAGTGGATAAGGCAGAGGGCGTGGCTATAATCACAGCTGACCACGGCAACGCAGACGAGATGTACGAGCTTGATAAAAAGACGGGCAAGGCTAAGACCAACGCGGCAGGTAAGCCCAAGGCAAAGACAAGCCATACCCTTAACCCCGTTCCCTGCTATATCTACGATAACTTCTACGGTGACAAGTACGAAGCCAACGAAGGCGATTTCGGTCTTGCAAACGTAGCGGCTACGGTATTTGATATGTTGGGCCTTGAAGTTCCCTCTATGTGGGAAAAGAGCCTTATAAAGCTTAAATAACGAATCACAAACACCCGAAAGGGCGGCGAACCCGCCCTTTCGGAACAGTTTAAATTGGGTTGTTGGTTTTGGTATATACTCGGTACCGCAAGATGGCTTACAGTACGGAATACGTATCAAAGCCCGTTTGTAATTTTCCAAAGGAGAGGTTTTAATGGTTTTAGATATTTTACAAGGCGGAGATATGAAGACCGCCCTTATATCACTACTTATTTCTTTGCCGGTGATACTGCTTGCCCTGACGGTGCACGAGGTAGCACACGGTTACGTGGCATATCTTTGCGGTGACGGCACCGCAAAAGCCTTTGGCAGACTTACCCTTAACCCCGCAAAGCACCTTGACCTTATGGGTACTTTGTGTATGCTTATCGCAGGCTTCGGCTGGGCAAAACCCGTACCCGTAAACATGAGGAATTTAAGAAAACCCAAGCGTGATATGGTGCTTGTATCCTTGGCGGGTCCCGTAGCCAATCTACTGCTTGCCCTGGTGTCCGCCTGCCTTTACTCCCTTACCGCCCATATAGCGTTCAGCGTAGAGGCTATTTTTGCCAACGGTACGCTTTATAACATATTCGTAACGGTAATACTTTTATTCAGCATCATGATACAACTCAACATAGGTCTTGCGCTGTTTAACCTTATTCCCGTCCCTCCTCTGGACGGCTCTAAAATTCTGGCAGGGTTGTTGCCCAACCGTCTTGCCATGCGTTACGTGCAGATAGAGCGTTACACAAGCTCCGTTTTCCTTATAGTTATGCTTCTTTCCATAACGGGCAAGCTTGATATACTGCTTTATCCTCTGCAATGGCTAAGATATAACATTGCCGAGTTGTTCGTAGGTCTTTTTGATACGATTTTTGGATGGTTGTTCTGAGATGGAAAGTGAAGGCTTGAACCTTAAGGTGGAGCATTTTGAGGGCCCCCTTGATTTATTGCTTACCCTTATTACCAAGAACAAAATAGATATATTCGATATACCCATAGCGGAAATAGCCGAGCAGTATATGGCGTATATCGAGAGTATGCGCGCACTTAACATGGAAGTGACGGGGGATTTTATTCGCATGGCATCGGAGCTTATGCTGATAAAGTCCAAGATGCTGCTTCCCAAGCAGATAGAGGCAGAGGACCCACGCAAGGAGCTGGTGGACAGCTTGCTGGAGTATAAGCGCGCAAAAGAGCTGGCGGCGTTTTTAAAGCTGCAAAGCGAAACCTATTACGACAGGTTTACCAAGGCGCCCGACCAAGGGGACGGCATATACAGCCGAGATATGGCGGTGGAACTGCTTACCGAAGCATTTGAACGTATCCGTATCCGCCGCACGGGCAAGCCCGATGCGCCCATTGAGCTGTTTGAAAAGATAGAAAACGAGAGATACTATACCGTAGACGAAAAAATACTGTTTATAATACGTTTTTTGGTTCGCAAGGAAAAAGCGGGCGAGGATGCGGAGTTTACCGAGCTTTTTGAGGACTGCCGCAGTCGCAACGAGATAATTGCAGTGTTCCTTGCATTGTTAGAGCTGGTAAAATCCGGCAGAATAGATATACGCAAACAGAGAAGCGAGCTGTTTTTACTGCTTTGCAAAACACACGGAGGGTAATAAGTGAAACTTCAAAAAGAAATAGAAGCCATGCTGTTTGCCGTGGGCGCACCCATAAGTGTGGAGAGGCTGTGTGAGCTGACGGGGGAAAGCGCCGAGGCGGTAAGAGAAGCCGCCGCCATAATTGAAAAAAAGCTTTCCGCCGAGGAAAGCGGCATTCAGCTTATACGGATAGAGGACGGTTATCAACTATGCACCAAGCCGGAGCTGGGTGACAAGGTAAAGCGCGCTTTAGAGCTTAAAAAGGCGCCCCCCTTATCAAAAGCTACTCTTGAGGTATTGGCGATAATTGCATATAACCAGCCCGTAACGCGCTCCTTCGTGGAGCAGGTAAGAGGGATAGATTCCTCTTATATAGTGGCGGGGCTTGTGGATAAAGGCTTGGTTTGCGAGCGCGGAGTGCTTGATGCACCGGGCAGACCCGTACTTTTCGGCACCACCGACGCTTTTTTGCGTTGCTTTGGGCTTAGCTCTTTGGAGGAGCTTCCCAAGACGGAGCTTCCCAATCCGGAACAGATGACCATGGCAGAAAACACCGAGGAAGCGGCGGTATGATCGCCTTGTATATAACAGGCGGTATATTGCTTCTGCTTATTCTGTTGCTTTTTATAAAAATAAGCGTGTTTTTCAGCTATTACGGCAAGGTGCCTGAGCTGAAAATAAAAATAGGCTTTATAAGCCTTGGCTATAACCTTAAAGAGCTGAAGAAAGAAGCGGAGGAAGTTGCCGAAGCGGAACCGCAAAAAATAAAAAAAGTAAAAAAGAAAAAAGACCGTACCCCTCCCCCCTCCTTAAAGGACAGTATAAGGGTGTTTAAAGCGGGGATAATGCAATTCTGGGGCAAATACAAGCGCTACGCTAAGTTGGAGCGTTACGTGCTTAAAATAAGCGTTTCTACGGACGACCCCGCAAAAACCGCCATCCTTTACGGTGGTATATCGTCTGTGGCGGGAGTTTTGCACGCTTGGGCGGTTTCCGTAAGAAAACGCAGTAAAAAAACGGGCGATATATACACCGAGGTCAAGCCTGATTTTATAGCGGAAAAGACCGACGCGGCGGCAGAGATAGGTATGAGCCTCAAGGTTTGGCAGATCGTTTCATGTCTTATCACCGCCTACCGAACCTACAGAAAATACAAAAAGTTACCGCCTAAAGAGGGCAGAAAGGTAAAATGATATGACCAGTGACAAGCTTAACCAGATAATAGAAACGTCCTTGGGCAAAATCAAGTCCGTTGCCGATTCCAATACCGTAATAGGCGAGCCCATACGTTTGAACGACAACGTGGTAGTGCTTCCCTTCTCCAAGGTAAGCGTAGGCTTTGCGGCGGGCGGCTCCGATTTTTACGGCAAAAAGCCTGAAAACGCAGATAAAACACAGTTTGCCGGCGGCAACGGTGCAGGTGTTTCCGTTACCCCCTTAGGCTTTATAATAGTTAACGGCGACGACGTTAAGGTAGTAGATCTTAAAGCGCCCGTTGCCGCCGCCGAAAAAGCGGGGGACAACCCCGTAAGCAAGGCGATAGACGGTATTGACACCCTTATCGACAAGGTGCCTGAGCTTTGGGCGAAGATAAAAAGCAAAAAAGCACCCAAGGAAGAAACCGTAGAGGCGGAAGTAGAAATCAAAACGGAATAATCCTTACTTGTCCGCAATAACATATTGCGGAGGGGATTGCTTATTAAAAATCTGTTTTTACTGCTTATCGCAGCGCTGACCGTGATTTTTTTCGTCTTCGGTGGCGAGGAGGTCAAAAGCGAGGAAACGCAACCCGAAGCCGTGTACGTTTATGCGGGAGAGGGCGGTGTGGAAGTTTCCGCAGTATCGGCGGCGCTTTTGGATGCGGACGGCGGAAGGCTTCTTTTTGCTCACAATGCAGACCAATCGCTTCCCATGGCGAGCACCACCAAGATAATGACGGCGATCGTGGTTTTGGAAAACGCTGTCCTTGATGCTGAATATAGGGTAACCAAGGAAGCTACGAATATCGAAGGCTCTTCCCTCTATCTGTGCGAGGGAGAGGTGTTCACCGTAGAGGAGCTTTTGTACGGACTTATGCTGGAGTCGGGGAACGACGCGGCAGTAGCACTTGCCATTGCCACCGCAGGGGACGTGGAAAGCTTCGTTGAACTGATGAACCGAAAATGCGCCGAGCTGGGACTTAGGCACACGCACTTTGCCAACCCCAACGGCTTGACGGCAGAGGGGCATTATACCACCGCTAACGAGCTGGCGCGCATTACCGCTTACGCATTGACCGTACCTAAGTTTACGGAGATATGCTCCACCCAATATATCTGCCTTGAAAGCGATGGGCATATTACCCGATACCTACGAAACCATAACCGACTGCTTACGAGCTACGAGGGGATGTTTGGGGTAAAAACGGGCTATACCATGGCGGCGGGACGGTGTCTTGTAACGGCGGCTGAAAGGAATGGTATGCGCCTTATTGCCGTAACCTTAAACGACAGGAACGACTGGGCAGACCACCGCAAGATGCTTGATTACGGATTTTCTGCCTATAAGAGAGAAATCGTTTGCATTATGGGAGAAACCGTAAGGGTAAAGGTAAACGGCGGTAAGAGCGAAACGGTGCTTGGGTATATTGACAAAACCGTAGGCTACTGTATACCTACGGACGGTACGGTAACGCGCGTATTTGACGTTAAAGAAATAAACGCGCCCGTAGAAAAGGGCGAGGTAATAGGAAAACTTAAAATATACGGCGACGGTGCGCTTATAGGGGAAGTACCCGTAAAAGCGGCGAGCGCCGTGGAGAAAAAAGGCGGTTCTTTTAAATTATGGAAAAGCTGAGGCTTCAAAAATACATGGCAGATTGCGGTCTTATGTCAAGGCGCGCCGCAGAAAAGGAAATAGAGGCAGGTAACGTAACCGTAAACGGAGTTACCGCCAAGATAGGCGAAAGCGTAACCCCCGGTAGGGACAAGGTGCTTTACAAGGGTAAAAGCGTGGTGTTTAAGAAGCATTTCGTTTACTATCTGCTTAACAAGCCTCAGGGTGTTGTCACCACCATGAGCGATGAGTTCGGAAGAAAGACCGTTAAGGACCTGCTTCCTCAAAAAGAGCGTATATACCCGGTAGGCAGGCTTGATAAGGACAGCGAAGGCTTGCTTCTTTGCACCAACGACGGCGAGCTGGCAAACAAGCTTATGCACCCCTCCTACCACCTTAAAAAGACCTATATAGTTAACGTGAGAGGACTTATAGAGGGTTGTCAGGCAGACAGTCTGAGGGCGCTTAGAGAGATAGACGGCGAGAAGATCGCACCGGCAGATATTAACATCGTCAGCAGAAACGAAAACTTCAGCGTTCTGCGCTTTGTGATAAGCGAGGGCAAGAACCGACAGATAAGGCGTATGTGTGAAGCTTGCGGGCTTTCCGTAATGCAGCTTAGGCGCATAGCCATAGGCGGACTAAGCCTGAACGGCATAGAGATAGGAAAATACCGTCCGCTGACCCCCAAGGAGCTGACGGAACTTAAAAACTCGGTAAGAGGTAAGGATAATGATAAAGGTAACTCCCGAAATAGACAGAGAAAAGATTAGTGCGGTGTGCCAACGCCTTGGTATAAGGGCGGAGGAAAACGCGCTGTGCTATTTCATATACGTAGACGGAGAGCTTGGCGGCATATGCCTGTTTAAGCTTATCCAAGGGGGCGGCAGAATAATCGCCCTCAGAAACACCCCCGAAGTTGCTGACCGCGACGCCCTTATAATAGGCGGCAGAGCTTGCCTTGATTTTATTGAGCGCATGAGCGGTAATGACGCATATTTTGAAGAAGACGACGAGGACACGGCAAAAAGGCTGGGATTTAACGAAAAGGAGGGACGGCTGTACCTTAATCTGGTAGGGTATTTCGGTACCTGTTGCGGCTGTAACAAAAAATGATTACTACTAAGCAGAGAGCGTATTTGCGCTCCTTGGCAAACGGTATAGAAACAATTATGCAAATAGGCAAGGGCGGTATTACGGAGAATCTTGTTAAAACCGTAAGCGATGCCTTGGAAGCGCGGGAGCTTATTAAGCTTTCCGTGTTGGAAACGGCACCCTTTACCCCCAAGGAATGTATGGCGGAGCTTACCGAGGCTTTGGATTGTGAAGCGGTGCAGGTCATAGGCAGACGGGTGGTGCTTTACAGAGAAAGCACCGATAACAAGAAGATATTTCTTCCCCACCAATAAGCCATGGAAAGCAAGATTTTAGGGCTTTACGGCGGCACCTTTGACCCGCCCCATAAGGCGCATATCTCCTTGGCGAAGGCTTTTTTAAAAGCTTTTCCCAAAGCAAGCCTTATAGTTATGCCTTGCCGTATCCCGCCCCACAAAACGCGGGATAAAAAGGGTGCTGACAGAAAAAGCAGACTTGAAATGGCGCGTATAGCTTTTGAGAATTTCGGCGAAGTCAGCTCCTACGAGCTGGAAAAAGAGGGTACCAGCTACACCTACTTAACGGTTATGCATTTGCAAAGCCTTTACCCCCACCGCAAAATTTGCCTTATAATGGGGCAGGACAACTTGGAAATCATTGAGAAATGGCGGGAGTATGAATATCTGCTCAGCCACTGCGCCTTTGCGGTATCCGTAAGAGGGGGCGAGGCAATAAGCCCCGTTATAGAAGAATTGAGAGAGAAATACGGCGCAGATATAACCCTGCTTCCCATGGAGAGGGAGGACGTTTCCTCCACCCAAATAAGAGAAGCGTTAAAGAACGGAAAAAGCGCAGAAAGCTTTGTAACGAAAGAGGTATATGAATACATAAAGAGAGAGGGTCTTTACTTATGAAGGAGCTTCTTCCGAAAATTTATGAGTACATAAACGCACTGTCCCCCAAGCGCAGAGCACACACCTACGGGGTGGAAAAAGCGGCGTTTATGCTGGCAAAAGTGCATTATCCGCAGCTTGACAAAGCCTTGGTGGCGGCGGCGGCGTTGCTCCACGACTGCACCAAGGAGCTTAACGAGGACGAACAGCTTGAAGCGGCGGAAAAATACGGCGCGGTGTTTGGCGACGAGGAAAAGGCGGTTTGCAAACTGCGCCACGCGGTAACGGGGGCGGCGGTGGCAAAGACCTTGTTCGGCTTGCCCGATGAGGCGGTGTCTGCCATAAGATACCACACCACCGCAAAAGCTGATATGAGTCCTATGGAAAAAATTCTGTACTTGGCGGATTTTACCGATGAAAACAGAAAGGACGAGCTGTGCCGCAACGTTAGAAAGCGTTATTACGAAAACCTCAAAAAAGATAAGTGCAGTGCTATGGACGAAACTCTGCTTTACGCCTTGGAGGAAAGCATAGCCGTACTTAAAGAGGAATGCAAGAAGATACATCCGCATACTATTGAAGCAAGAAACTTTTTGAAGGAGAATCTTGCAAATGAAGATAATAAGCGGAGGTTTGAGCAATAAAAAGAAAAGGCGCACCGTTTTTGGGGTGCTGTTGCTGGTACTGTCGCTGACGGTACTGTTTTCCACGGCATACCAAAAAGGCAAAGCGGAAACGGAAGTTAACGAAAACGCCGAGAAGGACAGCTATCTGTACGAAGTTTACGAGAACGAAAAAACGACGGAGAGCACCGCGGAAACAGCGGATACGAAGACCGTTTTGGTTTTGGGCAAGGATTTTGACTCTAACCGAACGGACGCTATAATATGCGTAAGCTTTAACGGGAAAGAGGAGGCAATATCCACCCTGCAGATACCGAGGGATACCTATATAACCGACGGTGATTACAGCGGCAGAGTAAACACCCTGCTTCCACGATACAAAACCGCGGCGGCGGAGCTTGGTGCCGAGGACCCGCTTGATGAGGGTATCCGCGCCTTGATGGATAAGATATACGAGGATTTCGGCATCCGTTGCCACAACTATATATTTATGGACAGTGCCGCGATAGCAAGCATTACCGATATTTTGGGCGGTGTTGAGGTGGATATACCCGCGGATATAGACTACACCGACGAGGAAAGAGAAATCGACCTGCACCTGAAGGAAGGAAAGCAAACCCTTAACGGCGAGCAGGCGGCGCAGTTTATCCGTTACAGAGAGGGGTATCCACAAGCGGATATAGGCAGACTTGATGCCCAGAAGCTGTACGCGGCGGCAATGTTTGACAAGCTTACGAGCTTAGGCTCCGTAAAGAACGCGGTAAAGCTTATAGAGGTAATGGATAATTACGTAAAAACCGACCTTGACACGGAGGAAGTGGCAACTCTTGCCGCAAGACTGTGCCTTACTGAAGCGGAAAATATAACCATGTATACCTTGCCCGGTAACGGTGTGGAGGTTAACGGCGCATCCTATTACGGCGCGTACAAAGACCTGTTACACACAATAGTGTGCGATGCATTTGGCAAGGTTTCGGTAAACGCTATAGGCGTACCGGATTTTTATGCCACGGTAAACGGTGGCTACAAGGATACTCAAGGGGTTAAGCTGTCCTCGGTTATGGAATACGGACTGGCAATACCCGTATATGCAAGCTGAAAAATATAACAATATGATATAAAGGAAGGATAAAACTATGGAAAACAAGCAAGATTTGGCTGTAAAGCAAGCCGCAGAAATAGCAAAAATAGCCGCTGAAGCGTTGGACAGCAAAAAAGGTCTTGACGTTACCGTTTTGGCAGTGGCAGAGCAGACCGTGTTGGCTGACTATTTTGTAATAGCAACGGGCACCTCCTCCACCCACGTAAAAGCACTTATAGACGAAGCAGAATACAAGCTTAAAGAAGCAGGCTACGAGTGCGGACATTTAGAGGGCCACGGGGATTGGAAGCTTCTTGACTACCACTCTGTAATTATTCACGTTTTCACCAAAGAAGCAAGAGAGTTTTATAAGCTTGAAAAGCTTTGGAGCGGCGCAGAAGCTTTACCCATCGAAGAAGCATAATAATTTAAGGATATATCGAAAGGACAAGGAGAAGTATGAAGTATTCTCACAAGGAAACAGAGGCAAAATGGCAAGCCAAATGGGATGAAACGAAAGCCTTTGCCGCAAAGAACGATAAAAGCAAGCCTAAGTACTACGCGCTGGTAGAGTTCCCCTACCCCAGCGGCGCAGGTCTTCACGTTGGACATCCGCGCCCTTACACCGCTTTGGATATAGTATCCCGTAAGCGCCGTATGGAAGGCTATAACGTGCTTTTCCCCATGGGTTGGGACGCTTTCGGTCTCCCCACGGAAAACTACGCTATAAAGAACAAGATACACCCCCGCTTGGTTACGGAAAACAACGTTAAGCGCTTTAAAGGTCAGCTTAAGGCGTTGGGGCTTTCCTTCGACTGGGACAGAGAGATAAACACCACCGACGAAAAGTATTATAAATGGACCCAGTGGATATTCCTCCAGCTTTTCAAAAAAGGTTTGGCATACAAGAAGGAAATGACGGTTAACTGGTGCCCCTCCTGCAAGGTAGTGCTTGCAAACGAGGAAGTTGTGGGCGGTTGCTGTGAGCGTTGCAACACCACCGTTGTACGCAAGGCAAAAAGCCAGTGGATGCTTAAGATTACCGAGTATGCAGACAGACTTATTGACGATTTGGAAACCGTTGATTATATAGAGCGCGTAAAGTTGGCTGAGAAGAATTGGATAGGCCGCTCCTACGGTGCAGAGGTAAACTTCGATACAAGCCGCGGCGATAAGCTTAAGGTGTTTACCACCCGTCCCGATACCCTTTACGGCGCAACTTATATGGTTATCGCCCCTGAGCATCCCTATATAGAAAAATGGCAGGATTCCCTTACAAACTACGACGAGATTTTAGCCTACAGAGAAGCCGCCGCCAAAAAGAGCGATTTTGAGCGTACCGAAATGGCTAAGGAAAAAACGGGTGTCCGTCTTGAGGGTGTTTCCGCAATCAACCCCATGACGGGTAAGGAAATTCCTATTTTCGTGTCCGACTACGTGCTTATAACCTACGGCACGGGCGCTATTATGGCAGTACCCGCCCACGATGACCGCGACTGGGATTTTGCCAAGGTATTCGGTCTTCCCATTATAGAGGTGGTTGCCGGCGGTAACGTTACCGAGGCGGCGTTTACCGACGTGGAAACGGGCAAAATGGTTAACAGCGGCATACTTGACGGACTTGAAGTTAAAGAAGCCAAGGAAAAAATTATAGAATACTTAACGGAAAAAGGCATAGGTGAAAAGAAGGTCAACTACAAGCTTCGTGACTGGGTATTCTCCCGTCAGCGTTATTGGGGTGAGCCTATTCCCCTTGTGTATTGCGAAAAGTGCGGTTGGCAGCCTATTGACGAAAAAGAACTGCCCTTGACCTTGCCTAACGTAGATTCCTACGAGCCTACCGATAACGGTGAGTCCCCCTTGGCAAATATGACCGATTGGGTAAACACCACCTGCCCCAAGTGCGGCGGCAGTGCCAAGCGTGAAACTGATACCATGCCCCAGTGGGCAGGCTCCAGCTGGTACTTCCTCAGATATTGCGACCCCTACAACGAAGAGGAGTTTGCATCTAAAGAAGCATTGGAATATTGGATGCCTGTTGACTGGTACAACGGCGGTATGGAGCACGCAACCCTTCACTTGCTGTACTCCCGCTTCTGGGCAAAAGCACTTTACGATCTGGGTTATTTAAGAGACCCCGAACCCTATTTGAAGCGTACCTCCCACGGTATGATACTGGGCGAGGACGGCGAGAAGATGTCCAAATCCCGCGGTAACGTAGTTAACCCCGACGACGTGATTAACGAGTTTGGTGCAGACACCATGCGCCTTTACGAGATGTTCATAGGCGACTTTGAAAAGAGCGCACCTTGGTCCACCAACAGCGTTAAGGGTTGCAGACGATTCCTTGACAGATTTGCCGCTTTAAGCGACAAGATAGTGGATAAAGCTTCCCCCGCAGTGGAGAAATCCTTGCATAAAACCATTATGAAAGTTACCTCCGATATAGAGGCGATGAAGTTCAATACGGCTATTGCCGCTATGATGACACTGCTTAACGATATTCACGATGCGGGCGGTGCAGACCGTGAGACCTTGAAGACCTTTGCATTGTTGCTTTGCCCCTTCGCTCCTCACTTGGCAGAGGAAATGTGGGAAAGCTTGGGCGGCAAGGGCTTGGCTTCCTTGGCAGAGTGGCCTAAGTTTGACGAAAGCAAGGCAAAAGACGACAGCGTGACCGTTGCCGTTTCCGTGTTGGGCAAGTTCCAGGGAACAGTTACCGTACCCGTAGGCGCAGACGAAGCCACCGTATTTGCGGAAGCTATTAAGCTTGAAAAAGTTATCGCCCGCACCGAGGGCAAGGAGATATTCAAGAAGATCTATATTCAGGATAAGATGCTTAATATCCTTTGTAAATAATATAATTGCGGCGCACTCCGTTAAAGGGGTGCGCCACCGTTATATTCGCCTTACGGTGAGTTATATTGCCTTCGGCAGTTAATGAAACAAAAGATGCACGAAAAAATTTCCGTGCATCTTTTTTACCTATTTTAAAATCTCGTTGCCGAAGGCAACGTATCGCGCCTCCTCACAGCAAAACCTCAAGAAAGCATCAATAGACGGCTCTTTTCCGTCGGGTGCCAATCGATTCCAAAACTTCTGAACATCAGAATCAACAGATGCCATTCCCGCGCGAATAGCTTCTTGTATTTTTGTTTCTACCTCTTTTGGCGTTACACCATTTTGTTTTGCAATTTGTCGAATAATTTTCTCTGTTGTCATTTTTTGCCCTCCGTTCATAACCAAACGTTTTTATGCATAACTTTTAGTTATGTTATATCACAGATGGTTTGTCGAAATCGCTCGAAGCGTGTAGCAAAAATAAAAAGGTTCACTTTAGCGAACCTTTATGTTTTTATATTTTACTTCGTTGTGAATGTGCAATCATGGTGTTAATAACGTCGTATATTTTGTTTCTGTCTTCCGGCGATAATTGAGAGAGCTTTTCGTCCAGCATAGAATGCTTTACGGAATACCCTGCTTCCAAAACGTCACAGAGAACCACGTCGGCAGAAACACCGAGAGCGTTCAATATGTTTATCAACGTTTCAAGGGCGGGTGTTTTTTCTCCGCGCTCAATCATGCCGATATACGTTACGGAAAGATTCGTTTTCTCCGCCAAATCTTCCTGTCTTAGTTTTTTGGCTAATCTGCATTTTCTGATATTTGCACCTATCGTATCTAATTTCAACCTTATTCACTCCTTATAGTTATCCTCTGTAACTATAAGTATAGATTAAAAACACGCATCAATACAGTAACTAAGTAGATGTCACAGTAACCAGCAGTTAATGAAACAAAAGATGCACGAAAAAATTTCCGTGCATCTTTTTTACCTATTTTAAAATCTCGTTGCCGAAGGCAACGTATCGCTTATTCAAGGGGAGCCGCGCCGCTGCAATGTCCTTCCATTATAAGCATATCTGCAGAGCTTGCAATGGCGTCACCGGTCAGGTCAGCCGCTTTAATTTGAACGTCGGTGCCTGTAGCGGAGCCGTTTATGATCTTCTCGGCGGCAAGGGTATCGGTAGAGTTCAACGAGCCGTCACCCGTCAGGTCGCCCTTGATTATTATAACTACAGTGTTTTCAGCCTCGCCCGAGGAATTGTACTGAACTACCTTAAAGCCTGTGCCTACATAAACACCGCTATCTGCCTTTTTGCCGCCGAGGTCAAGCACGCTTACATCGCACTTAAACTGCTCGGTCACGGTAGCAACGTTAACGGTAAGACCTTTGGCTACAACGTAGCTTTCGTCAAGGGTGTATTTGGATTCTTCCGTAAGCTCGAAAGGCTTTTTGGTTTCGGGAAGCTTAGTATCACCCCAAACCTCGATCTCACCGAGAGCAAGACGGGTTGCGGGGGAACCGGGCTTGGTAAACAGTATATTAACGTAGCTTGCCTTAACAGCCTTGGTGAAGGTAAGTGTAAGCATATAGTTGCTTGTGTCCACTTCGGAGATGGAGCTGGTATAATCAATGGTAGTAACGTAGCCGCTATCCACGTCGCTTACGCTTACTGCGTTAATAAGTGCATCGCCGTAGAAGTTACCGTCGTTACGGTAAACCAGGTTTATCTTGTTGATGTATGCGGACTGTGACAGTTTAAGGGTAACCTGAGGCTCGCCCTGGGAGAGGAAGAAGGTTGCCCAGCCTGCGTTGGAAGAACCGGGGTTACTGCTTGCGGGATAAACGCCGTCGTTAAGCTTACCGGTCATAAAGCTGCCGCCCTGACTGGAGTTATCGCCGTAATACTCGTAGCTATAGTAGGAAGCGCCACCGGGATAAACGGAGGTGGAGTACTTATACTGACCTGCGGAAAGGAAGTTGGTCTTCGCCAAGGGCAAACCGTTGTTGTCGGTGTCCGTGCCGGGGTCGTCGGACGGAGGAATCTCACCCGTATAACCGTGGTCGGAGGGATACACGTAAGAAGTATCACCGTAGTAGAAACTGCTGTGACCGTTTACGGCACCAACCCTGAAGCTGGGGTGAGATGCACTGGAGGATGTTTCATAATAAACAAACTCCGTAGTCATCTTTTCGGGGGTTACCCTTATGATCATGGAAGTTATATCGGAAGTAGAGCCGCTGTATTCGTATCTGTAATAATGGGAAGCAACTATAGAAGAATTGAAGGAAGAAACAACATCCGTAGAGGAGCCGCGCTCACCGTCAGCAGAGTCAGCGGCAAGATACACGGTACCGTTGGGGTTGGAAGCGCTGTAATTTGAAACCTTAGAGCCGTTATACAAAGGCTGGCTGCGCATATATACGTGGTGGTCGCCTGCCAAAACCAAGTCTATATGGTTCTTGTCACAGAAATCTGCCCAATAGCTCCAGAAGTAGCTGTAGGTACCGCCTGTATATTTGTTGGTGGCAGGGCGGTGGTTAACCAACACCGCGTACTGATACTGACCCTTCATCTTGTCAATAACGCCTTGCGCCCAAGTTTCCTGTGCGGCAACGGACGCTTTCAAATAGTTAACGTAGATGAAAAGCACGTTGTTATAAATATAGTAGAAAACCGTACCCATCTCGTAACCGCTGTTGTAGCCGTTCCGAGGGTTATTGAATACTATGGAGTTATACTGGCTGGAAGAGTTGGAGCTTCTATCCATATCGTCGTGGTTGCCTATACAGTTAGCGAAGGAGTAGTTTTTAATATAGGACTGGTCCATAACGTTCGTCCACTGATTATAGTCAACACCCCAAGCAACTATATCACCAACGGAAACGATATGCTCAACGGGACTCCATCCCAGCTGACCTGCAAGACTAATACCTGCGTTAACGCCCTTGGTAGCTTGTGCGGCACGGTGAACGCCGTAGTTCTTGTAATACTCGTGGAAGTCACCAGTTACGAGGAAAGACCATTCACTGGCATCGTTAGCGGCAGTCTTAAACTTATAAACGTTACTATAGTCGGAGCCGTCATAAATACGGTACATATAGTTGGTATCAGGGGTAAGGTTTGAAAGCGTAACGTTGTAATCCAAAAAAGTAACGGTTGTCTGGGTCCAATCCGAGCCGTCATCCTTCTTTGCAGACTTACCGTAGAAGGGGTTGTTGGAGCCCGTTCCGTAAGAGGTGTAAGAACCGCTTTGAGTCTTCGCCTTGGTCCAAGAGGTATCGTCAGCAGTGGTGTACTGCACGTAACAACCGGTATAGCTCAACGGCGTGTGGAAGTTAATGTTCATTGCCGTACTGCAGTTTTCCGCGGGGTTGGTGCTGATCATATCAATGTTTGCGGAAACGGCAGAAGCCTCAATACCGTCCAAAACGGGGGCGCATATACCAAGACATATACATAAAGTCAATAAAACGCCTAAAAATTTTTTCATAAGCTTTGCCTCCTTAAGACTAGTACTACATCCAAGTATACACTGTTTTGTGCGGTTTTGTCAATATTTTTTATGCTTTTTTTGTAATTTTGTGCAATTCACAAAAAGCTTGATTTCCTTTGCAAAGTGTGATATACTGCTTCTTAGGATGCGGTCAACACCCGTTTCCGCTATATAAATAAGGAGACGTTTACAATGATCAGACACATAGTAATGTTTAAATTTTTACCCGAAGCTGACGGATACACCGCCAAAGAAAACGCGGAGAGAACCGCAAAAATGCTGAGGGAGCTGCAGGGCGTTGTTCCCACCCTTAAGGCTTCCGAGGTGCATTTGAACGCAGAATATGCCGACAGCACAAATTACGACTTGGTGCTTATTTCCGATTTTGAAACCTTTGAAGACCTTCAGGCATACATAGTTCATCCCAACCACAAGGCGGTTGGTGCATTTATGCGCCCCTTGAGAGAAAGCCGCACTTGCGTTGATTTTGAGATATGAAAAGATTGACGGCGCTGTTCTTGGCGTTGGTGCTGTCCGCTTCCGCCCTTACCGCCTGCGGTAAAGAGGAGGAAGGCTCCTCTGCCCTTCCCGAAAGCGGCGAGGAGGTAAGCGTACACCAAAGCGAAGAAATAAGCACGGATACAGATATTAAGGAGGAAGCTACATTGCGTTACCATACAAAAACATATTTCCTGAAGGATACCGCGGGCGAGTTTGAGAACACCCGCATATTTAACCGCAAGCTTTGCCTTGTGGACGGCGAAAGAGAAGGCTCCTTCACTGCAGAATTAGATATAGGCACCTTCAGCACCATCTTCTCCTCTTGGAATGCCATAACCTACGGCGGCAAGGTGGAGATGACCGTTTCCTTTGAAGTGGAAGGCGGCGAATGGTCCGACTACTTCTCCTGGGGCGTTTGGTCCTCCAAGGCGGGCGTTTCCGCAAGTCCCTCCCATTCCTTTGAACACGGAAACATGGAGGTTGACATCCTTTGGGTAAACAAAAAATATACCCCCACGGGCAAGATAAAGGTTAAGCTGTTGCTTACCAGAGGCTCCAAGAGCCCCAGAGTGCACAACTTCTCCATAACCACCCCCGAAATGGAACAGCAACAGACGGTGGACGTAGCCGCTTTGCCTAAAGAAGTGCTTAACGACGTTCCCATGCGCTCTCAGTTAGCGCCCGAAAACGGCCCCGACGGCAACATAATATGCAGTCCTACCTCTATGGTAATGGCGCTTGAATATATGGGCACCAAAATTTCCACCACCACCGCCGCCAAGGGCGTTTACGACAACGGTTGGGAAGCCTACGGCAACTGGTCCTACGCGGTGGCTTATGCAGGTGAAAAGGGTTATACCGCTTATTTGGATCTGTACGACAGAAACATGATGAAGTACGCTTTATCTCAGGGTTACGTATTGGGTTGCTCCACGGGGCTTACCGATGCCGGGCATATAGTACTGGTAGTAGGCTATACGGAAATTGACGGCGTGGAATACTACATAGTAAACGACCCCAACGTTAACCCCGATAAGGTGGAACGCACCAACTACACCATGGACTACTTTGATGCCCGTTGGTTGCGCTCGGACCGCGGTAATTGCGGCACCGTTTACGTGTTTGAAAGCAAGAAATAATGGCTCTTTGTCAATAGTTGGGGTAAAAGAAGTTAAAACAGAAAATGAAGCGAAATAGAATGCAAGCAGTTGTTAAAAGACGACTGCTTGTATTTTTTGATGAGAAAACATATGTAAAATGCGCTTTCTAAAACGAATAAA